>JADGOJ010000014.1 GCA_017883045.1 Acidimicrobiales bacterium | reverse complement strand
CGCCTGAGTAAGTTATTTCCGCAATTAGTTGAGGCTTATCTTCGTAATTCCCCGTAGTAGGGCCGGTGGGGATCGAACCCACGACCGAGGGATTATGAGTCCCCTGCTCTAACCACTGAGCTACGGCCCTTCGGTAGTACAGGCGGAGTGAAGCTCCCATGAGTGAAGCTCCCATGAGTGAAGCTCCCAGAGCAGGACTCGAACCTGCAACCTAGCGATTAACAGTCGCTTGCTCTGCCAATTGAGCTATCTGGGATTGCACCCGAAGGTAGAGCAACATTAGCACCGACTGCTTCGCCCTACTGCTGGTCGAACCAGTGCTGCAGCCTCTCAGCCTCTGGGCTCTCACGCACGGCCCGACGGCACCGCTCGATGCGTTTGGTCATTCCCTGGCGAGTAATGCCGTGGGCGCGAGCGATCTCGTCGACCGACATGGTGCGAAACGTGAACTGCCAGAACGCGTCGAAGTCGTCGCCGCAGATGCGATGCAACGCGTCGATGACCCACGACGGGGCGTCCGTTGGATCACTGTGCAGATTCGCGTGCGTCGCCTCACTGAGTTCCGCCGTGTTGTAGCGGCGCGCCTGGAGCTCTCGATTGAGTTGCATGACCTCTTGGGCCTTCGCTTGCGAGATCCCCAGAGCCTCAGCGACTTCACGTTTCGTGAACTGCTTGGTCGGATTGGTCCGCCCGAGCTTCTGCACCTGCAGAATCAGCCGCATCTCGGAATCGCTCAGACCCGCCTGCTGCTGGATCGCCTGATTGACGAGCTTCATGATCCAGTAGTTGGCGTAGGTGGAGAACCGCGTTCCCTTCTCCGGATCGAAACGACGCAGCGCGTTGACGAGCCCTTCGACACCCGCGGCCTCGAGCTCATCGTTGCCGAATCGGTAGCCCCTCTCCATCACGCGGGTCCGCACGAGTCCCAGCGTCGCTCGAAGCAGCACCGACTCGGCCTCCTGGCCTTCGTGCCGCCGGCGCAGGAGCTGGCGGCGCAGCGAGGGGTCGTCCAGGCGACCTCGATCGAGTTCGGCCGCCGCCTTGCGTCCCCGTTGGATCACCGGATGCAGGCGTCGCTCCTCTTCCACGTCCAGGGGGGCCGTCATCTCGAGGCCGCCGATCAACCCCAGCACCTTGCGGTTCACGAGTGCGCGCTGGACGATCGCTCGAGGAGCCACGCGCGAAGGTCGTTCTCGGCGGTCTCGCCCTGGGCCGTCTCCAAGTACTCGAGACGCTCCTTGACGTCGCGAATCGTGGCCATCGCCACGTCGGGCGCCATGCGACCCTCGCGCAGATCACGTTCGACGTTCTTCAACTCGGCTCTCACCGCGCTGCGTACCAATTGCGACACGACCGCGGTCACGTCGGCCGCGGTGTACTCGCGCTCGAGTTCGTCGACGGCCAACTGGCTGAGGATCGCCGACGCCTCCTCGTCTCCGCGGCGCTGAAGATCCTCGATCACCTCCGAGAGCGACCTGTCGCTCGAGAGTCCCTCGAAGATGTCGCGTTGGATCTCGTTGACGAAGTACGGAACGATGAGGCGGCCCTTCACATCGCTCGGGAAGTGCACGCACAGTCGAAGCGCCTCGAGGCCGGGGCGCGGCATCGGTGCGCCGGTGGAGCGCCGGCGGGTCGGCACCACCTCGGGACGCGAATCGGGCGATGAGCGCTGCGCGGGATTGCGCGCGAGCTCGGCGACACGAGGCCGCAGCGGCGCGAAGTCCAGCCGCAGACGGTCGGCGACCTGCATGAGGTACTGGTCGCGCACGATCTCACTCGGGTGCTCCGCCAGCACCTCCATGGCCAATTCGGCAGCACGGGCCCGACCTTCGGCGGTGGCGACGTTGGCGCTGTCGAGGACCCTCTCGAGGCGGAACTTGAGGAACGGGACGGCGTCGGCGACGGCTTGGCGCAACGCTTCGGGATCCCTTTGGGCCAGTTCGGCGGGGTCGCTGCCCTTGGGCAATCGGGCCACGGCGACGTCGACCTCGTGCTGGCGCTCCCATTGATACACCGAGGCCGCCGCGCTCTGGCCGGCCTGGTCGGCGTCGTAGGCGAGCACGATCCGCTTGGCGAAGTTGCGCATCATGCGAAAGTGGTCCTCGCCGAGCGCCGTGCCGCAGGTCGCCACGGCCCTCGGCATGCCGGCGGCGAAGAAGGCGATGACGTCGGTGTAGCCCTCGCAGACGATGATCTCGCCGGACTTGATGATGTCGTCCTTGGCCCAGTTGAGTGCGTACAACGTCCGTCGCTTCGAGTAGATGGTCGTCTCGGGGCTGTTCTTGTACTTCGGCTCGATTCGGCCGTCCTCGCGCGGCGCGGGGCCGAACGGCGGGGGCAGGATCCTCCCCCCGACCGCGATGGCCTTGCCGGCGGGGTCGAAGATCGGAAAGATGATCCGCGCCCGCAGCGAGTCCTGTCGCCGGTCGCGCTTGTTCACGAATCCGAGACCCGTGCCGAGCAGCACCTTCTCGTTGAGCTTCAAGGCGTTGGTCAGCGCGTCCCACTCGTCTGGTGCCCAACCGAGTCTGAACTGTCGAGCGACGTCGCCGCTGATGCCGCGCGAGCGCAGGTAATCCCGGGCGGACCGTGCGTCGGGCGAGTTCAAGAGCCGGTCGTGGTACCAGTCCACTGCCCTCTCCATGACCTTCAAGAACTCCTGTCGATCCTTGCGGGCCGGGCCGGCGTTGGCGTCCTCGTGCAACTCGATGCCGGCCCGATCGGCCAACATCCGCAGGGCTTCGATGAAGTCGACGTGCTGGATCTCTCGAACGAATGTGAACGGGTTCCCCGACGCACGACAGCCAAAGCAGTAGTACAGGCCCTCTTCGGCGTTGACCGAGAACGAAGGCGTCTTCTCGCCGTGAAAGGGGCACAGCCCGGTCCAGCGGCGCCCCGATTTCTTCAGAGCCACGTGCTCACTGATCAGAGCCACGATGTCGGTGGCCGCGCGCACCTGCGCGATCTCGTCTGGTGAAATGGCCATGGCAAGAACGTACCGGTTCTCAGGCACGCCGGTGGCGAGAGGCGAAGTGGCTTTGCCTAGACTGCTGCCCATGTCCGAGTACGCAGTCGAGGCCACCAACATCGTGCGGACCTTCCACGACGGCGGCTTCCGGGCACTCGACGACGTGACCTTGCGGGTGCCCACGGGAGAGGTCTTCGGGCTCCTCGGCCCCAACGGCTCGGGCAAGACAACGATGATCCGGATTCTCTCGACCGTCCTCTCACCCACCAAGGGCGTCGCGAGCGTTGGCGGATTCGACGTCGTGAAGCACCCCGGCCGGGTCCGTCAGGTCATCGGGCTCGCCGGCCAGTTCGCAGCGGTCGACGAGAACCTGACGGGTTTCGAGAACTTGCGCATGGTCGGGTTACTGAATCACCTGGAGAAGGCCAAGGTCGTCACGAGGTCGCGACAGCTGCTCGACGAGTTCGGCTTGGCCGATTTCGGCAACAAGCTGGCCAAGACCTATTCCGGTGGCATGCGCCGGCGCCTGGACCTGGCGGCGGCACTGGTGGCGAGTCCCCCGATCCTCTTCCTGGACGAGCCGACGACCGGCCTCGATCCCCAGAGCCGCCAGGACCTCTGGACCATCATCGAGGGTCTCGTCGAAGGCGGCACGACGGTGCTGCTGACGACCCAATACCTGGAGGAGGCCGATCGGCTCTGCAGGCAGCTGGTCGTGCTCGACCACGGCAAGATCATCGCTGAGGGCACGTCGGCCGAACTGAAGAGTCGCCTGGGCAACACGGTGCTGGTGCTCTCCTTCGCCTCGACACACGACGCCGCGCGGGCGCTCAGCCTGGTCTCAGGTGTCTCCACGAAGCCGGCCAACTCTGAGGGAACGGTCATCGAGCTCACGGTCGACAACGGACCCGCGGCCGCGGCCGACGCGCTCCGGCGAATCGACGGCGACGGCATCGTGCTCACTGGTCTGCAGCTTCGCGAGCCCAGTCTCGACGACGTCTTCTTGAGTCTCACCGGCCACAAGGCCGAGGAGACCGGCGAAGCCCCGTCAGCACCCCAGGACCGGCGCATCCGACGAAGGGCCCGGGTATGACGACGACCGCTTCGCCTCTCGACACCGAAGCCAGCCGACACACGTCGATCCGCTGGGCGATTCGCGACGTGCTGACACTCGCGCGCCGCAACCTGATGGCTCTCTTCCGAATTCCCACGGCCCTGGTCTTCGCGATGATCCAGCCCGTGATGTTCGTACTGTTGTTCCGCTACGTCTTCGGCGGCGCCATTCCGGTCCCGGGTGGCCAGTACGTGAACTTCCTGATCCCGGGCATCTTGGTCCAGACGACCATCTTCGGTGCCATCGGCACCGCGATCGGCTTGGCCGAAGACCTCCAGCGCGGACTCATCGAACGCTTCAAGGCCCTGCCAATGGCGCGCATGGCCGTGCTCGGCGGACGGACGATCGCCGACATGGCACGCAACGTGATGGTCCTACTGATTATCACCGCCGTCGGCTTCGCCGTCGGCTTCCGCCCCCACGGAGGCTTCCTTCCCTACGTCGAGGCGTGTCTCGTGATGCTGACCTTCGCGTACTGCCTTTCCTGGGGCTTCGCCTTCGTTGGGCTCGCTGCTCCCAATTCGGAGACCGCCCAGGCCATGACCTTTCCGCTGATCTTCCCTCTCACTTTCGCGTCGAACATCTTCGTGCCGGTCTCGTCGATGCCATGGTGGCTTCGTGGATTCGCAAACAACCAACCGGTCAGCCAGACCGCCCAGGCCGTGCGCGGTCTGATGCTCGGCACCGCACACGGCCAGTCCGCGTGGGTCTCGCTGCTGTGGGCCATGGGACTGGTCGCGGTGCTCGCGCCGCTCGCCGTGAACCGCTTCCGCCGAGCCGCCTAGGCCACCGTGACGAAGCTCGGCGTGGAGGAGCTGCAGTCGATCCTCCTCGAATCCTTTCCCGGTGCTGAGGTTCCTCACGTCGAAGCAGTGGACGGCGACTCGGTCGTCATGAGCCTGCCGATCACCGATCGTCACGGCCGACCCGGTGGAACCCTGTCGGGGCCGACCATGATGATGCTCGCCGACACCGCGGCGTGGGTGGCGGTCATGGCGCAGGTCGGACCGGTGCTCTTGGCGGTCACGACGAGTCTGCACATCGACTTCCTGCGCAAACCTCAACTGACCGACCTCATGGCTAGAGCGAGACTGTTGAAGCTCGGTCGCAGACTGGCGGTCGCCGACGTCGAACTCTTTTCAAGAGGGTCGACCGAACTCGCTGCAAAAGCTCAAGTCACGTACTCACTGCCGTCGAACGAGCGCTGAAGAGCGCAAGAATCCGAAGTCTCGAACGCTAGCCTCGAAAGGACTCAAGGGGCCACGCGATGACGACTGACACCACGCCAACGGCCAAGCACCCGCTGAGCAACACGTTGATCACGCTGATGGCTCTCGCCGTTGGCATCATCGTCGCCGACCTCTACTACCTCCAGCCGCTACTGCACCAAATGACTCGCGACTTCCACGTCGGAGCCGCGAAGGCCTCGCTGCTCATCACCTTCATCCAGATCGGCTACGCCGCCGGGCTCGCCTTCGTCGTGCCGCTGGGCGACCTCATCCCCCGTCGTCGGTTGGTGGTCGCGATCTTCCTACTGGCGGCGGTGATGATGGCGATCGGCGCAGTACTGACCTCGTTTGTCCTGCTGGTCGCGGTCACGCTCGTCATCGGCCTCGCCTCGGTGGGCGGACAGGTGCTCATCCCCTTCGCCGCCGACCTCGCCGAGCCCAAGCAGCGTGGCCGAGTGATCGCGCGAGTGATGACCGGTCTCCTGCTGGGGATCCTCCTGTCGCGAACCATCTCGGGCCTGGTCGCCCAGGCGACGAGCTGGCGCGCGGTGTACTGGACGGCTTCGGGGCTGCTCGTGGCCACGGCCGTGGTCATGCACCGCGTCCTACCCGACGAAGCGATCCGCAAGCACGTGCGGTACTGGTCACTCGTGTCCGGATCGTTCTCGCTGCTCGTGACCGAACGCGAACTCCGCCGACGGGCCTGGTTCGGCGCGCTCGTCTTCGCGGGCTTCAGCGTGCTGTGGACGACGCTCTCGTTCCACCTCGCCGTGGCACCGTTTCATTACTCCAACGCGGTGATCGGGCTCTTCGGGCTGTTCGGCGTCGCCGGAGTGACCGCCGCCAACGTCGCGGGGCACCACGCCGACAAACAGCGCGCGAACCTCAGCACGATCGTCGCGGCGCTGCTCTCCATCGTCGCCTACGCGGTCCTCTGGTTCGGCCGGAGCTCCTTCTGGGAGCTCGCCGTCGGCATCATCATGTTCGACGCCGGGATGCAGGGGATGCAGATCACGAACCAGTCGATCATCTACTCGCTGGTGCCCAAAGCGCGCAGCCGCATCAACAGCGCGTACATGTGCTGCTGCTTCACGGGCGCGTCGATCGGCTCCTACTGCGCCGGCCAGTTGTACGACGCCTACGGGTGGGGCGGCGACTGCTGGCTGGGAGGCGCCATCGGATTCGGGCTGTTGATCCCGGCGCTCGTGTGGCGAGCTCCCCGTGCCACGGTCTAGTCAGCGGGCCCGACGTCGCGCGATGGTGCCGCGGAGGGTCATCGGGATCGCGACGACGCCGTCGTGGGCGTGCTTCGCCAGTCGGCGGCGCAGTTCCGCGACCATGGCGCCGCGGTCCCCTTCGCTCTGGATGATCGCGCCGGAGAACGTGCCGAAGAGCGCCACCGTATCGTCGATCGACATCGTCCTGGTCCAGTCCAACGACACGTTGCGCGCGTCGACGAATGGTCCATCGGCGGGGAACTCCGCCGCCCAGCCGCGCGGTCGCCGGTTGGCGTCGTCGGGGTGCTCGCGCAACTCGGCGAGCTCGGCGATCCACGCGACGTCGCGACTGAACCCGTTCCACAGCACGCAGAGCGTGCCCTCGTCGCGCAGGACGCGGGCGATCTCGTTGGTGGCGGCCGGCTGGGCGAACCAGTGCCACGCCGACGAGACGAGCACCGTGTCGAAGCTCGCATCGCCCACCGGCAGGTCCTCGGCGCTGCCGCGCAACGCGCGGACCTGGGGACTGCGTCGTTCGAGCACGGCGCGCATCTCGTCATCGGGCTCGACGACAGTGACGCGCGCACCGAGTTCCAGGAGGAACCTGGTCCAGAGACCCGTGCCCGCCGCGACCTCGAGAACGTCCATGCCGGCGACGTCGCCCAGGATCCGCGCGGCCTCGGGAGGGGGCGACGGACGGTACCGGTCGTACTGCTCGGCGACGGTGCCGAACCGCAGTCCGCGACCGTCGGACACTCAGCCCTGGCTGGTGCGCTCGCGCAGGGTCGCGAGCAGGTCCTCGATCTTCACGCGCACCTGCGCGGTCGTGTCGCGGTCACGTACGGTCACCGCGCGGTCCTCGAGCGTGTCGAAGTCGACCGTCACGCAGAACGGCGTGCCGACCTCGTCCTGGCGGCGGTAGCGCCGCCCGATTGACTGGGTCACGTCGTGGTCGCACATGAAGTGGGGCCGGAGGATCGAGAGGACCTCCTCGGACACACCCTCGAGCTCGGACTTCTTCGAAAGCGGCAGCACCGCGACCTGGAAGGGGGCGAGCCGCCAGTCGAGGCGCAGCACCGTGCGAGTCTCACCTTCGACGACGTCCTCGTGGTACGCGGCGAGCAGGAAGGCCATCATCGCGCGCGTCGCGCCGGCGGCGGGCTCGATCACGTAGGGCGTGTAGCGCTCGTTGGCCGCCTGGTCGTAGTACTCGAGCCGCGTGCCCGACGCGTTCGAGTGCTGGGTGAGGTCGTAGTCGCCACGATTGGCGACGCCCTCGAGCTCGTCCCAACCCCAGGGGTAGGCGAACTCCACGTCGGTCGTGCCGCGCGAGTAGTGCGAGAGGTCGGCCGGGGCGTGCTCGTGGAGGCGCAGGAGCTCACCGGGGATGCCCAGGTCGAGGTACCAGTCGTAGCGCGCCTTGATCCAGTAGCGATACCACGTCTCCGCCTCGGCGGGGGGCACGAAGTACTCCAACTCCATCTGCTCGAACTCGCGGGTTCGAAAGACGAAGTTCTGCGGGGTGATCTCGTTGCGGAACGACTTGCCGATCTGGGCGATGCCGAACGGCGGCTTCTTGCGTGTCGTGGCGAGCACGTTGGAGAAGTTCGTGAACATGCCCTGGGCCGTCTCGGGCCGCAGGTAGGCCGTCGCCCCCTCGCCCTCGACCGGGCCTGCCTGGGTCTTGAACATCAGGTTGAAGGCCCTCGGCTCGGTGAACTGGTCCGACCCGCAGTTGGGGCAGACGCCCTCGATCTTGTCCTCGCGCCAGCGCTCCTTGCACTTCAGACAGTCCACCAGGGGGTCGGTGAAGGTCTCGAGGTGGCCCGAGGCCGCCCAGACGGCGGGCGGGCCGAGGATGGCGGCGTCGATCCCGACGATGTCGCTACGCATCTGGACCATCGAGCGCCACCAGGCCTGCTTGACGTTGCGCAGCATGTTGACGCCCAGCGGGCCGTAGTCGTAGGTCGAGCGGAATCCCCCGTAGATCTCGGCCGAGGGGAAGATGAACCCTCGGCGCTTCGCCAGATTCGTGACCTTGTCGAGCAGATCAGGGTCGAGTGCGGGGGTTGAATCCATCGTCCAAGGCTACCGGACTACTCCGCGCTCCTAAGGCGGACGATCACCTGGTTGGCGAGCAGTCGGCCGTTTGCGGCCAGGGTCACGCGCCCGTCGCGCACCCGCACCAGGTGGGCGATCTCGTCGAGCGACGCGAACGCTTCGATCGGAACGCCGCGGCTGGTGCGCAGCGCCAGCGAGTCGTGTTCGAAACGCTTGGTGTGCTCGTCGAGGTTCTCCTCGCCGCCGAGGGGTCTCAGCCCGTCGCGCACCATCGCGATGAAGCGCTCGGGGGTGCGCACGTTCCAGAAGCGACGACCCTGGCGGTGCGAGTGGGCGGCCGATCCGAAGCCGACGTAGTCGTCCTGCTCCCAGTAGACGTGGTTGTGGCGGCACTCGTGACCGGGTCTGGCCCAGTTCGAGATCTCCTCCCAGACGTACCCGTGGCTCTCGAGAACCCTTCCGACCAGGTCGTAGGCGTCCGCGGTCTCGTCCTCGTCGGGATGGCGCGTGGGGTCCTGGCCGAGCGGGGTCCCGGGCTCGGGGGTCAATGCGTAGCAACTGATGTGCGGCGGCGCGAACTCGAGCGAGAGCAGGTCGTCGAGGGTGCGCTCGACGTCGAGCAGCGTCTCGGCGCGTGAGCCGACGATGAGGTCCATGTTCCACGTGTCGAAGCCGACCTCGTGCACGGCGTGCGCGACCTCGACGTGGGCCATCGTGCCGTGACGCCGGCCGAGGTCGGCGAGCACCGCTGGCTGGGTCGACTGTACGCCGAAGCTCATCCGGTTCACTCCCCCGCGGCGGTACGCGGCGAGTCGCTCCACGCTCGCGTCCTCGGGGTTGCACTCGACGGTCACCTCGGCGTCGTCGGTACGCGGGATCGCGTCGAGGATCGCGAGCAGCCGTTCGGGCGCCAACCTCGACGGCGTGCCACCGCCGAAGAAGACCGACGTTGCGATCTCCAGGCCGTCGCGACGCGCCCACTCGATCTCCTCGAGCACCGCGTCGACGTAGTCGTCCATCAGGTGGTCGCGATCGGCGTAGGTCGCGAAGGCGCAGTAGTCGCAGCGATGCGCGCAGAACGGGACGTGCACGTACACGCCGAAAGGGCTCACGGGCCGACCTTCGCCAGTTCGCGGGACTCGGAGAATCGGGCGAGCGAGGCGAGCCGCTCAGCGGGGTCGCCGACGCGCACCATCAGGGCACCGCCCAGTGACCGATCGAGCGATGCGAGGGTGGCGCGCCAGAAGGCGACCCTCGTAGTACCGGCCGGTTTAGCGAAGACGTCGATGACGACGGAGGTCGCCACGACGTCGCCGTCGCGCGCAGCCTCCCCCAGGGCCGGATTGTCCTCGAGGCGCAGGTCGCGTCGGAACCAGAAGATCGTCGTTCGTGGTGTCACGGTTCCTCGCAGTGCTCGAAGGCACCCTACCGGTCGCTGGCCAGTGGCGTGAGCGGCGGCGCGGATCGAGTGGCGCGTAGTCGTCGCCCGAAGTGGGCCTCGATCGCGTCGAGGGCGAGCGCCATCACCTCGCCCGAGCCGGGCGGGGGCTCGTTGCGAAGAACGGCCGCGAGGTCGCCGCCGAGGATGCGGCGTACCAGGGCCAGCGCGTCGGGCGAGATCGACGTGCCCGAGCGGCACCCGGCGCAGAGCGTGCCGCCGACCTGGGCGTCGAACGCGACGAGCGGGCCCGCGCGCCCGCAGTTGACGCAGGCGTCGACGACCGGCTCGGAGCCATCGTGCGCGAGCAGCTTGAAGTAGAACGACGCCGGCACGAGCGCGGGGTCGAACGACTCGTCGTCGAGGGTCATCAGCACCCGGGTCAAGAGGTCGAAGATGCCCTCGTCGGCGACGTCGTCCGAGGGGATGGCGTCCACGACCTCGACGACGGCGTAGCCGGAGTTGATTCGGGTGTACGAGGAGCGCAACGTGGTGAGTCGCTCGCGGTGCGACACGTGGCGAGCGATGTAGAAGTCGCCGCGGGTCTTCACGAGGTCGACGTCCACGTACGCGAGGGTCTCGAGGTTCCCACCAAGCCGGCTGGCCGCCTTGCGGATCCCCTTCGCGAGGACCCGGACCTTGCCGTGATGACGGGTCCAGAGCACGACCACCCGGTCGGACTCGCCGGACTTGTGGGTGCGCAGCACCACCGCGTCGTCGCGAAGTTCCTTCACTGCCCCTTCTCGTCGTCGTGGTCGTCGAAGTGCGGACGGCGCGGGGCGATCCCCATGAACCGGTTCAGTGCGACGCCGAGCGCGACCATCACCGCCAGCACCGCCGGCACGACCAGCGGCGCGACGAGGCTGGAGGCCCCGTTGGCGGCCAGCACCCACAAGAGGACGTAGAACAGCACCCCGACGACGAGCATGATGCGACGGAGGCTCACTTGTCGAGCCCGCCGAATCTACGTTCGCGCCGCTGGTACTCCTCGACCGCGTCGAAGAGGTGCTCGCGTCGAAAGTCCGGCCACAGCACCTCGGTGAAGACGAGCTCGGAGTAGGCCATCTCCCACAAGAGGAAGTTCGAGATCCGGTACTCGCCCGAGGTGCGGATCACGAGGTCGGGGTCGGGGATCTCGGGATGGTACAGCCTCGAGCGGATGGCCTTCTCGTCGATCTGCTTGACGGGCACGGCGTCGGCGACCAGGCGCTGGACCGCGTCGACGATCTCCGCGCGGCCGCCGTAGTTGAACGCGATGTTGAGCGTCATCAACTTGTTGCCCCGGGTCAGCTCGGCCGCCTCGTCCATTCTCCGCAGCACCTTCTTGGGCACGCGCCAGTCGCGCCGTCCCGAGAAGGTGATCCGCACGCCCTCGTCGTGGAGCTCGTGCTGGCGACGTTGCAGCAGGCTCTGGTTGAAGTTCATGAGGAACCGGACCTCGTCGATCGGCCGGCGCCAGTTCTCGGTCGAGAAGGCGTAGACGGTCAGCGCGCGCACGCCGATCGCCAAGGCTCCGTACGTGGTGTCGAGCAGCGCCACCTCGCCGGCCCCGTGACCCTCGGTTCGCGCCAGTCCCCGGCGCTGCGCCCAGCGACCGTTGCCGTCCATCACCACGGCGACGTGGTGGGGCACGCTGGACCGGTCGATCGACGCGGGAATCGGGGTCGGACGGGGATCGGGCACAGATAAAACCTAGTTCGTCGCCCTCGCGAATCGGTCCGCGCCACCCCGTAAGGTTCAACGGTGCAGAGTTTCGATCCCGACGAGGAGATCCCCTACGTCGAACCCGAAGCCGAACTCGGTGTACAGCTCGACGAGGACGTGGTGGCGATCGACGCCGATCGCGCGCTCGCGCTGCTCGACCTGATCACCCACGACCTGCCCGGCGGCGGGGAGAGCCGGGAGGGCCAGCGTCAGATGGTCCGCTCGGTCGCGGCCGCCTTCTCGCGACGCACGACCACGGTGATCGAGGCCGGCACCGGCGTCGGCAAGTCGCTCGCCTACCTCGTGCCGGCCGCCATGACCGGCCAGCGGGTCGTCATCGCCACCGCGACCAAGAACCTCCAGGACCAGTTGGCGGGCAAGGACGCCCCGACAGTCGCCGCGCACGCCAAGGGCGTGCGCGTGGCCGTGCTGAAGGGGCGCCAGAACTACCTCTGTCGCAACCGGGCGGCGAGCGTGAGCGGCGGCGTCCAGTTGAGCTTCGACGACGGCACCGAGGTCCCCAAGGGCGTGGCGGACCAGATGCGGCGCATCCTTCGCTGGTCCAACGACACCGTGAGCGGCGACCGCGACGAGCTGCCCTTCGAGGTCGACCATCGGGCCTGGCGGGGCCTCTCGGTCACCCCCCAGGAGTGCCTCCAGCGCTCGAAGTGCCCCCAGGGCCAGAACTGCTTCGCCGAACTCGCGAAGGACCGCGCCGCGGAGAGTTCGATCCTGATCGTCAACACCCACCTCTACGCCTCGCACCTGGCGTCGGGCTCGATGCTGCTGCCCGCCCACGAGTTCGTGGTCTTCGACGAGGCCCACGAGATACTGGACATCTTCGCGACGCTGCTCGGCACGTCGCTCAACGCCTCACGCCTGCGCGCCCTGGCCGCTGTCGCGCGCGCGCTCCTGGGTGGCGAGTTCACCGAGCGCTGCTCCGAGTTGGTCAACGTCGCCGACCGGTTCGCGGCCTCGTTGCAGGCCCAGTTCGACCGCGACGAGCTGACCGGGCTCGACGAGGTCTGCGCGAGGGAGCTGGGCCGGGCGAACGAACTGGTCGTGGCGATCATCGAGGGCGTGCGCTCACTCGCGACCACGAGCCCCGACGCCGAGGCCCGCAAGACGAGGACCCTCGGGCCGGCCGTGCACCTCGGCAACGACCTGGCACGGGTCTCCAACGTTCGCGACGGCGAGCTGCTCTTCCTCGCCAAGCGCGACCGCGAGGTCGACGTGGAGATCTCGCTCGTCGACGTCGGGCCGCGGCTGCGCGACGACCTCTGGGGGTCGGTCACCGCGGTGCTGACGAGCGCCACCATCCCCGACACCCTCCCCAAGAGCCTCGGGCTCGACGCAACGGCCATCGAGCACTTCGACAGCCCCTTCGACTACCAGTCCAACTCGTTGCTCTACGTGCCCGAGAACTTCCCCGGGCGCAACGACCCCGGCGCCGAGGCGGCGATCATCGACGAGTTGGTCGAGCTGATCAGCGCCGCCGGCGGTCGCACCCTCGCGCTCTTCACCAACCGCTCGGTGATGAACCGCGTGGCCGAGGCGGTCGCCCCGCGACTCGACACCGAGGTGCTGGTGCAGGGCACCCTGTCGCGCCAGCGGATCATCCAGGAGTTCCGCGAAAGCGCCGAGGCGAGCCTGTTCGCCGTCACCAGCTTCTGGCAGGGTATCGACGTGCCGGGGCACTCGCTCAGCCTGGTCACCATCGACCGCCTGCCCTTCGCCGTGCCGAATGACCCGCTCGCCGAGGCGCGCCGCGCCAAGTCCGACCGGCCGTTCTACGAGGTCGACCTGCCGCGCGCGACGATGCTGCTGGCCCAGGGGGTCGGCCGCTTGATCCGCACCAGCACCGACCGCGGGGTCGTCGCCGTGCTTGACACGCGCCTCGCCCAGTCCAGCTACAAGTCGGCGATGTTCCGCAAGCTGCCCCCGATGAAGCGCACCCGCGACAGGGCCCTGGTGCACGAATTCCTCCGCGGGCTCTCCCGATAGCCAGAAAGCCCTGGAATAGCGGGCAAAGCCATTCCGGCTCGCCGTGGTCGAATAAACTATTATTTCACTAGATATTGTTCCTTTACCGGGAGACCTTGCGTGCACATTGACTTCTTCCTCGTACTCGGCAGTGCCGTCGTCGGACTGCTCATCGGCCTGACCGGGATGGGCGGCGGCGCCCTGATGACCCCGATGCTCGTGCTGCTCTTCGGCGTCACGCCGTCGGCGGCCATCGCGTCGGACCTCATGGCGGCGCTGTTCATGAAGCCCGCCGGCGTGGCCATCCACTGGAGCCGCAAGACAGTCAACTCCGACGTCGTCAAGTTCCTCTGCATCGGATCGGTGCCCGCGGCCTTCGCGGGCACGTTCGTGATGCACCTCATGGGCAACACCACGGCCGCCGAGCATCAGCTGCAGATCCTGCTCGGTTCGGCGCTGATCATCGGCGCGCTCTCGATCCTCTTCCGGTCGGTGTTCGTCGAGTCGACGCCCAAGGGCACGGACCACGTGCCGGTGCGTCGACTACCCACCGTGCTCGTCGGCATCGTCGGCGGCTTCATGGTCGGACTGACCTCGGTGGGTGCCGGATCGCTGATCCTCGTGCTCTTGGTCTTCGTCTACCCGAAGCTGCGCAGTGACCACCTCGTCGGCACCGACCTCGCCCAGTCCCTGCCGCTCACCCTCAGCGCCACGCTCGGCGCGCTCGCCTTCGGCCACGTCAACTTCTCTCTCACGACGTCGATCATCATCGGCAGCGTGCCGATGGTCATCGTCGGGTCGCTGATGTCGTCGCGTTCGAACGGCTACCTGTTGCGGCGCATCATCACCGGCGTCGTGCTGTTGAGCGGCCTGAAGTACGTGGGCCTGCCGACCCCGGCGCTGGGCGTGGCGGCGGTGCTGGTCGCGGGGCTCATCACGCTGATCACCGTTCGCCACTCGATGGCGAGGCAGCCCTCGATTGCGTCCGGCACCGGGCTAGTAGCCGAACCGGTCCAGGACGTCGTCGCGTTTCTGCCATCCGGGCTCGACGGAGACCTTTAGCTCGAGGAAGCAGCCCTCGGGCAGTTGGCGTCGCGCGGCGATGCCGACGTCCTTCAAGAGCTGGCCGCCCTTGCCGATGACCATGCCCTTCTGGGACTCGCGCTCGACGAGGATCTCCACGATGATGTGGGGCCACTCGAACTCGATGACCCGGCAATGGATCGAGTGGGGCAGCTCCTGCTTGGTCTTGCGCACCAGCTGCTCGCGCACGAGCTCGGCCACCCACATCGCCTCGGGCACGTCGGAGACCTCGTCCTCGGCGAAGAGGAACGGCGACTCCGGCATCGCCTGCTTCACGTAGTCGATCAGCGCCTGGGTGCCCTCGCCGGTCTTCGCGGAGACCGGGAAGTACTCGACCCGCTCGGCGACGTCGGTGAGCTGCATCTCCTCGGCGATCTCGCGAACGGCCTCGGTCGCGGCCATCAGCTGCGCGGCGACCGCCTCGCGGCCCGGTTTGTCCATCTTGTTCACCACGACGCAGGGCTTGGGCCCGCGCGGACCGCGCGAGTTCGACAGCATCGTGGCGATGACGTTGCGGTCGCCGGGCCCGATGGCGGCGCTCGCCTCGATGACCGCCAGGATCACGTCGACCCCGCCGGCAGCGGCCTTGGCCGTCTCGTTGAGCCGACCGCCGAGTGTGGTCTTCGGGCGGTGGATGCCCGGGGTGTCGACGAAGATCACCTGGACGTCGTCCTCGGTGAGGATCCCGCGGATCGCCTGGCGCGTGGTGTTGGGCGAGGACGCCGTGATCGACACCTTGGTCCCGATCACCTGGTTCAACAGGGTCGACTTGCCGACGTTGGGCCGTCCGATGATGGCCGCGAATCCGGAGCGGGTCATTCCGGTTGGCCGAGCGGCTCGACGAGTACCTCTTCGATGCGGCGCCCGTCGAGGCGCAGGACCGTCAGGCGGTAGTGGGCGGTCGTGTAGACGTCGCCCACCTCGGGCACGCCGCCCGCGAGGTCGAGCACCAGTCCCCCGACGGTGTCCCAGCCGTCCTTGGGCAGGGCCAGCCCGTAGTCGTCGTTGGCGTCGTCGATGTTCATGCGCCCGCTCAGCTCGAGGCCCTGCTCGATCGTCTGGTCCTCGTCCTCTTCCTCGACCGTGGGGTCGGACTCGTCGGTGATCTCGCCGACGAGCTCTTCGAGCACGTCTTCGAGCGTCACGAGACCGGCCGTGCCGCCGTACTCGTCGACCACCACGAAGAGGTGGACCTTGGCGCGACGGATCTCGGTGAGCAGCGACGCCACGCGCTTGGTCTCGGGGACGAAGTGGGGCTGTCCCATGTGCTCTCGCACGAGGTCTCCTCCGCGACCGTCGGCCACCAGTCCGGCGAGGCGGCGCAGGTTGACCATTCCCACGACGTCGTCGACGCCCTCGCCGAGCACCGGGATCCGCGAGCGGCCGGTCTCGATCGCAAGGTCGAGCGCCTCGCGAACGGTGGCGGTGGCGGGGATGTCCACCATGTCGATGCGCGGCACCATGACCTCGCGCACGATCGTGTCGCCGAACTCGATCACCGAGCGGATGAAGTTGCGCTCGTCGGACTCGATCGCCTGGTCCTCGTGGGCGACGTCGGCCATGGCGAGCACCTCAGACTCGGTCATGCGGTGCGTGCGGTTCGTCACGCCGAACCAGCCGATCACCATGTCCGCGATCGACAACAGCAGGCCCGATATCCACCTGATCGGCCAGAACCTCAGGATCCGGCCGACGACCGGCGCCGTCAGCAGGGCCGCCGCGTCGGAGTGCTGCACGGCGAAGTTCTTGGGTATGGCCTCGAAGATCACGAAGATAACGACGACCTCGCCGAGGGTCGCGATGAAGACCCCGGCCGCGCCGAAGAGACGGCCCGCGAGCACGCCCACCATGGTCGCCGACACCAGCTGGCAGATCAGGATGAGCAGCAGCAGCGGGTTGAGGAACTTCTCGGGCGACTCCGCGAGCGCCACGAGGGCCTTGGCGCCGTGGCGGCCCTGGTCGCGCAGCGAGCGGGCCCGGGACTTGTTCATGCGCACGAGCGAGGTCTCGGCGAGCGCGAAGAACCCCGAGAGGACGAGCAACACGACCACGGTGATGCCGAGGTAGGTGTCGGCCAGGGTCCAGGCGAGCGCGATCACGACACGCTCGAGTGGTAGTGACGCGCGAGCAGCACCCGCTCGCGCGCCTCCATCCGCTCGGCCTCCTCGTCGACCACGTGGTCCCAACCCAGCAGGTGCAGCACGCCGTGCACGACGAGCAGCGCGACCTCGTCGTCGAACGAGCACTCGTGCTCGGTGGCGTTGCGCGCCGCGACCGCGGGGCAGATCACGATGTCGCCGATGAGCTGGGGTATCTCCGGCGGCGCCGGCTCGCCCGGGCCACTGCCCCCGGCGTCGGGCACGCGGCCGGTCGGCTCGGGCTCGGTGTCGATGGGAAAGCTCAGGACGTCGGTGGGGCCGGTCTGGCCCATGAACTGCTGGTTCAGCGCGGCGATCGTCGGTTCGTCGAGGAAGATCAGCGACACCTCGCAGAGGCCCCGCACGCCCTCGTCGGTCAACGCCGCGTTGGCGAGCGCGACCCAGCGTTCGAGGTCGATCTCGTGGTCGTGCTGCTCGTCGGCGGCGTAGATGTCGATGCTCATGGCTGCAGCTGCTCGTAGGCGGCGACGATGTCGGCGACGATGCGGTGGCGCACGACGTCCTTGGCGCTGAGGTGGATGAAGCTGATGCCCTCGACGTTCCACAGGATCTTCTCGATCGTGGCGAGCCCGCTGTGCTTGCCGTTGAGGTCGACCTGGGTGACGTCGCCGGTCACGACGGCCTTGGAGTTGAACCCGATGCGCGTGAGGAACATCTTCATCTGCTCGGGCGTGGTGTTCTGGGCCTCGTCGAGGATGATGAACGAGTCGTTGAGGGTCCGGCCGCGCATGAAGGCGAGCGGGGCGACCTCGATCGTGCCGTTGGCGATGAGCCGCTGGGCCCCCTCGGGTCCGACCATGTCGTAGAGCGCGTCGTAGAGCGGACGCAGGTACGGGTCGACCTTGGCCATGAGGTCGCCGGGCAGGAAGCCGAGGTGCTCGCCGGCCTCTACCGCCGGGCGGGTCAGGACGATGCGCTGGACCTGGCGGCGGTGCAGCGCCTGCACCGCCTGGGCAACGGCAAGGTAGCTCTTGCCGGTGCCGGCCGGTCCGATGCCGAAGGTGATGATCGACGAGTCGATCGCGTCGGTGTAGCGCTTCTGGCCCGCCGTCGAGGGGCGGATCGCCTTGCCCTTGGCGCCGCGCACGACCTCGTGACGAAGCACCTCGCTCGGGCGCAGGTCGTCGTCGACCATGTCGATGGTGCGAGCGATCTTCGTCGGGTCGAGCGCCTGTCCGCTCTCGAGCAGCAGCACCAACTCGTCGAAGAGACGCAGCACCTTCGCCGCATCGGGCCCCGAGACCGAGATCTGGTTCCCCTGGACGCGGATCTTGGAGTTGGGGAACGAGCGCTCGATCACGCGCAGGTGCTCGTCGCGCGGCCCGAGCAGCCCGGACATCAGGTGCGTGTTGGGTACGAAGGTGGTCGCCGTGAGGGCCTCCTGGGCCGTGGCATCGGAGGTCATCCGGGTGGCCACCCCAACCGCCGCCCGCCGAGCACGTGCATGTGCAGGTGCGCCACGGTCATCTGGGCGTCGGGGCCGACGTTGAAGACGAGCCGGTAGCCGCTGTCGCGAACCCCCTCGAGCTCGACGACCTTCTGGGCGAGGAGGATCATGTCGTCGACGACGCCGCCGTGACTGCTCGCCAGCTCGTCGGCGCTCGTGATGTGCGCCTTGGGGATCACCAGCACGTGCACGGGCGCCTGGGGCGCGACGTCGTAGAACGCGTAGGCGGTGTCACTCTGGGCGACGGGCTTCGACGGAATCTCCCCCGCGACGATCTTGCAGAACAGGCAATCACTCATGTGTTGCTCTCATCATTACCGATTGCGCTCCTCGTCGATGGTAAATCCCCAGCCACCTGCGGCGAAGGCGAGGAGCGACGCGGCGACCACGCCGGCGGTCTCGCCACGGAGCACGGTCGGGCCAAGGGTCAGCCTCCGTCGATCGGCCGCCCACTCGTCGGGGGCCCAACCGCCCTCGGGTCCGATCGCCACCGCTCGCACGCCCCGCCAGTCGGGGTCCCCGTCGAAGTCCGCCACCGCGACGTGCGCGGGAACGTCGCCGACGTGCGCCGGATCGTCCACGACGACGTCGTACGTGCGCCGGCACTGGCCCGAGGACTCCGCGGCGATGCGCCGCCAGCGCGCGACGATCTTGTCGCGGACCTCGCCCTTGAACTTCACCACGATGCGCTGGCTGACGAGCGGCACGATCCGGCTCACGCCGAGCTCGGTCGCCTTGGCGACGGCCCACTCGCTGCGATCGCCCTTCAGCGGCGAGAGGTAGAGCACCGTCTCGGTCGTCGGGGGATCGACGTGCACCGGCGTCACCCGGTGCAGCCCCACGTCGCCGATCTCGCAGAGCGACCACGCACCACGTCCGTCGGTCGTCACGATCTCCTCGCCGCTTCGTGCGCGCAGCACCGTTCGCAGGTGGTGCTCGTCGTCACGATTCAGCACCGGCCCATGGGGATCGTCGACCCGGAACTGGCCGAGGGCCGCCACGCGACGCGGCCATTCGAGGTGGTTCACTTCTTGGCCCCGCGCCGACGGTGGAACAGGCCGACGCTGGGCTCGTGCACCGGCTCGTCGCGGTGCCGGGCGAGTTGGCGCAGGAGATCCTCCGAGATCGCGTCGAGCTCGGTCGGCACGTCGACCACCAGATGGACATAGAGGTCCCCGCGACCGCGACCGTGCAGGTGCTCGATGCCCTCGTGTCGCAGACGGTGCACCGTGCCGTTGGCGCTGCCCGGGGCCACCTCAATCGTCGCGCTCGCGCGCAGCGTCGGAACCTCGATCGAGGCACCGAGCACGGCCTGGGTGAAGGCAACGCGCGCCTCGTGGTGCAGGTCGTCGCCGTGGCGCTCGAAGCGCGCGTCGGGCTGCACCGAGAGGTGGACGAAGAGCCGGCCGTTGGGCCCGCCGCGCAGTCCCGCCGGACCGCGGTCCGAGAGCCGCATGGTCGAGCCGTCCTCCACGCCCGCGGGGACCTGGACCGTCAAGGTCGAGGACTCGTTGCGCCGACCCTCGCCGTGGCAGTCGACGCAGGGCGTGTCGATGCGCGAGCCCATGCCGTTGCATCGCGGGCACGCCATCGCGGTCACCATCTGGCCGAGGATCGAGTTGCGCACGCGGCGCACCTCACCGGACCCGGCACACTCGAGGCAGGTCGTCGCCGAGGTTCCCGGCGCGCAGCCCGATCCGTCGCACGTCGCGCAGCGCTGCGGCAGGGTGAGCGTGACCTCGTGGGTCGCGCCGAAGGCGGCGTCGTCGAGCGTGATGGCGAGTGAGATCTCGGCGTCGGGACCGGGCTGGGGGCCGCGCCGTTGTGCGGCGTGCCCGCCCATGCCGCCGAAGAACATGTCGAAGATGTCCTGGACCGAGCCGGCACCGAAGGGACTGCCCCCGGCGCCGACGTCGGATCCGAAGCGGTCGTAGTTGGCCCGTCGCTCGGGGTCCGAGAGGATCTCGTAGGCCTGGGAGACCTCCTTGAAGCGGGCCTCGGACGAGGCGTTGCCGTCGTTCGCGTCGGGGTGGTACTGGCGCGCGAGGCGGCGGTAGGCCCTCTTCAGCTCTTCGGGCGACGCGCTCGGGTCGACTTCGAGCACCGCGTAGAGGTCGGGGTTAGCCACGGTCGTCCTCCCCTGCGAAGTGACGCGTCAGGTGCTGGGAGACCACCTCGGCCGCAGCCATCGCCTCGCGGTACTTCATGCGCGTCGGGCCGAGCAGGCCGACCGCGCCAGCCGGCTCTCCGTCGATCATGACCGGCGCGACGACCACCGCGCACGCCAACAGCGGCTCGAAGCCGTGCTCCGAGCCAATGGCGACCGAAAGGCCCTGGTCCAGGATGTCCTGGACGAGCGAGACCACCAGCAGCTCCTGTTCGAGGATCGAGAGGACCTTGCGCACCGTCTCCACGCCGTCGAAGACCTGGGCGACCCTGGACGATCCACCAATGAAGACCTGTTCGCCGTCCATCGTTGGCTGTTCGGCGTGCAAGACGCTGACCGACTCGCGCACGAGCGCCGCCACGTGGTCGTGACGCGAGGGCACCTGCACCCTCGTCTCGAGCGAGGTGCCGATCAGAAGCGCGTGCAGCTGTCTCGAGGCCTCGGTGACGTCGACGTGGTTCGCCTCGAAACTCGGCATGACGCTGTGCTTGACGACCGACCCGTCGGAGAAGACCGTCACCAACAGGTGATGGCGGGGATCGAGATTCACCAGTTGCACGCTCAGGATCGTGGCGTGCGCGTGGCTGGCTCCCACCACGACCGAGGTGTAGCTCGTCAGCTCACTGAGCAGCGTCGAGGTTTGCTCGAGGACGTCCTCGACCTCGCCGCGCACGCCCGCGAAGAACTCGCGGACCTGCTGCTGCTGGGCCGCGCCCAGGACACCGGACTTCAGATGGTCGACGAAGTAGCGATACCCCTTGTCGGTGGGCACGCGGCCGGCCGAGGTGTGAGGCTGGGCGAGGTAGCCCTCGCGCTCCAGGGTGACCATCTCCGAGCGCACCGTCGCGGGCGAGACCTGAAGGTCGGCACTCGCCGCCACCGCCGACGAGCCCACCGGCTGGGCGGTGTCGATGTGCTCGACGACGACGGCCTGGAGGATCGTGGCCTTGCGCGCGTCGAGGTCGCTGGGTGCCACTGTCGGTGCTTTGGTCGTGCGACGGGCCATGCCTCTCCTTGTTAGCAGTCAATTCTACCGAGTGCCAAGACCGGAGAATCGGTCGAAGTACCGTGGTGCCATGGACACGATCCCTGCGCCCGGCCGAGTCGAACCACCTCACTTCGCCGACGAGCGCACCGCCCTCGACGCCTGGCTGGACTACTACCGCGCGACGCTGCTCGTGAAGTGCGCGGGACTCTCGTTCGAGGAGTTGAAGCGCCGAGCGGTCCCGCCGTCGAACCTGTCGCTCCTCGGCGTGCTTCGCCACATGGCCCGCGTTGAGCAGGCCTGGTTCGAGGTCCGCTTCGCCGGCCACGACGTCGAGCGCTACTACCAAAGCCGCGACGCCGAGTTCAACGACCTCGACGGCGGCCCGCTCGACGTCGTCCACGCGAACTTCCTGCGGGCCTGCGCCCGGTCGCGCGAAGTGGCTGGCCGGCACTCCCTCGACGAACGGGTGAAGAAGGTGGAGGGCGACGCCGACGTCGACCTGCGCTGGATCTACGTCCACATGATCGAGGAGTACGCGCGCCACTGCGGCCACGCGGACTTCCTGCGCGAGTGCATCGACGGGGCGACCGGCGACTGATCAGTCTTCGAGCTTGAGCGCCGCGACGAAGGCCTCCTGGGGGACTTCGACGCGTCCGATGTTCTTCATTCGCTTCTTGCCCTCCTTCTGCTTCTCGAGGAGCTTGCGCTTGCGCGTGATGTCGCCGCCGTAGCACTTGGCGAGCACGTCCTTGCGACGGGCCTTGACGGTCTCGCGCGAGATGATGCGCCCGCCGACCGCCGCCTGGATCGGCACGTCGAACATCTGGCGCGGGATCAGCTCCTTCAGACGTTCGGCCATGCGCCGTCCGTAGTAGTCGGCGTTGGACTTGTGCACGATCGTCGAGAAGGCGTCGACCGGCTCGTGGTTGATCAGCAGGTCCACGCGAACGAGTTGAGAGGTGATGTAGCCGCTCGGCTCGTAGTCGAGGCTGGCGTAGCCCTTCGTGCGGCTCTTCAGCGCGTCGAAGAAGTCGATGACGACCTCGGCGAGCGGGATGGTGTAGCGCAGTTCGACCCGCTCGGTCGAGAGGTAGTCCATCTTCACCATCTCACCGCGGCGGCTCTGGCAGAGGTCCATCACCGAGCCCAGGTACTCCGAGGGCGTCAGGATCGTGATGTCGAGCATCGGCTCGTCGATGTGGTCGAGGCGGCTGGCCTCGGGCAGCTCGGTCGGGTTGTCCACGAGTAGCTCGGTGCCGTCAGTGAGAAAGGCGCGGTAGACGACCGACGGGGCGGTCGCGATGATGGCGAGGTCGAACTCGCGCTCCAGGCGCTCGCGCACGATCTCCATGTGCAACAGGCCGAGGAAGCCACAGCGGAAGCCAAAGCCCAGGGCCTTGGAGGACTCGGGCTCGTAGGTGATCGACGCGTCGTTCAGCTTCAGCTTGTCCAGGGCGTCGCGCAGGTCGGGCAGGTCGTCACCGTCGATCGGATAAATGCCGCAAAAGACCATGGGCTTGGGGTCGAGGTAGCCCTCGAGCGCCTTAGCGGCGGGGCGGGCGGCTTCGGTGATGGTCTCGCCCGAGCGCGCGCCGCCGACGTCCTTGATACCCGCGACGATGAAGCCGACCTCACCCGGTCCGAGCTGCTTCACCCGGATCAGGTCGGGGGTGCGGATCCCGATCTCCTCGATCTCGTGGTTCTCGCCGGCCTGCATCATCCGGATGCGCATGTCGTCGCGCAGGGTGCCGTCGACGATGCGGATGGAGCTGATCACGCCGCGGTACTGGTCGTAGTACGAGTCAAAGATCAGGGCCCGCAGCGCCGCGTCGGGGTCGCCCGTGGGCGCAGGGATGCGCTGGATGATCGCGCTCAGCAGCTCCGGCACCCCCTGGCCGGTCTTGGCCGAGATGGAGAGGATCTCGCTCGCGGGCAGCCCCAGCACCCGCTCGAGCTCCTCCTTGCACCGTTCGGGGTCAGCGGCGGGCAGGTCGATCTTGTTCAGCACCGCGACGATCTCGAGATTGTGCTCGATGGCCTGGTAGCAGTTGGCGAGGGTCTGGGCCTGGATTCCCTGACTGGCGTCGACGAGCAGTACGGCCCCCTCACAGGCCGCGAGGGAGCGCGAGACCTCGTAGCCGAAGTCCACGTGGCCCGGGGTGTCGATCAGCTGGATGATGTGGCCCTCGTACTGGACTCTGACGTTCTGGGCCTTGATCGTGATGCCGCGCTCACGCTCGATGTCCATCGAATCGAGGTACTGCGCGCGCATCAGGCGCGGGTCGACCGCGCCGGTGATCTCGAGGATGCGGTCCGACAGGGTCGACTTGCCGTGGTCGATGTGCGCAATGATGCTGATGTTGCGGATTTTGCTGGAATCGACGGTCGAAGTTGGGGCTGCCACGGTCATTCAAGGCTACCCGCCGTGGCTGAAATCGATCGAAGTGGAGCCCGCGAACCCCTTCTGCTAGCATCAATAAGCCCGCCGGACGGTTTCCGTGCACTGAGAACGAGGTTTTTTCGTGGCAAACATCAAGAGCCAGATCAAGCGCAACAAGACGAACGAGATCGCGCGCGAGCGCAACAAGGCCGTGAAGTCCGAGCTGCGCACACGCACCAAGAACGCCGTCGCCGCGGTCGGCACCGAGAACGAGGAGACCGCGCTGCGCACCGCCATCAAGCGCATTGACAAGGCCGCCGCCAAGGGCGTCATCCACAAGAACCAGGCCGCCAACAAGAAGAGCGGCCTGATGAAGCGCATCGCCACGCTGAAGAGCAACGCCTAGGGGGCACCCGCCCGTCGGACACGTGGCTGTCCTGTCGTACCCGGTCGCGACGCTCGTCTCTGGCTCACGTGACCCAACTAATCTCGCCCAATGGACCGATCGAACCTCGACCACTGGGAGCAGCTGGCGACCGTGCACGGAACCGGCGCCGACCGGTACTACCACCTCGACTCCCTCGTCGCCGGGGGCACGCTCATGGGCGCCGAGGAGATCGACGCCCTGCGCATCGCCACTGACGAGAAGGGCGTCGCTGGCCTCGACGTCCTGCACCTGCAGTGCCACATCGGCTGCGACTCGATAACCATGGCCCGCGAGGGCGCTCGCGTGACCGGCGTCGACTTCTCCGCCGCGGCGCTGTCGCGGCTCTCCTCGCTCGCGCAGCTGTGCGACGTCGAGGTGCGAACCGTCGAGGCGGACTCGCGCGACCTCCCCCACGAACTCGATGGCGCCTTCGACCTCGTCTACGCCTCCATCGGCGTGCTCTGCTGGATCGACGACCTCTCCGGGTGGATGGATGGCGTCCAAAGGGCGCTGCGCAGCGGCGGCCGCTTGGTCCTCGTGGAGCTGCACCCGCTGCTCACGATGATCGATTCGGTCGAGCCGCTGGTCGTCGACTTCCCCTACAACTTCGACGGAGGACACGTGTTCTCGGGCGTCGGGTCGTACGCGAACCGCGACGCCGACGTCGCCTGGACCACGACCCAGTTCACGCACGGCCTCGCCGAGATACTGATGGCGTCCCAGCGCGCCGGTCTGCGGACCTCGTATCTCGAAGAGCACACCTCGATGAGCTTCGATCCGAGGGGCATGGACGGTGGGATCGAGTCCGACGGCCGGTTCCGGCTCCGTCTGGGAACCGGCGCCCACGACGGATCCGTCACGGTCGACGCGTGTCCGATGCCCGTGCTCCTCACGCTGATAGCGCAGAAGCCCTAGCCGCTTCAGCGCCGACGAGCCCCTTGGGTCATCTTGGCCAGTCGAGCGACGAGTATCTCGATCACCGTCAGTTCGGTGACGTCCATGTCGGTGTTGAGGTCCTTGCCGCCGTAGCTCACGCCGCCCTTCAACGCGATGTCGGCGTTGGTGATCCAGTGCACGGCGGTGCTGATGCGCTCGGTGCCCAGTCGCTGTGACATCTGCAGCGCCTTCGTGGCCGGGAAGCCCCTGATGCCGAGCAGCGCCGCGGCGTCGTCGGCACCGCGCACGCCGCTGCCCTCGAGGCGCGCCATGCGCAGGTAGTGGCGTTGCAGCATGTTCACGATCTGCAGACCGGCCCGGCCTTTGGAGTCGAGCATCCGGCGCGCCACGACGATCGCCTTGGTCGCGTCACCGCTGTCGATGGCGTCGGTGAGGTCCCATTCGGGGACGTCACCGGCGTCGCCGAGGTAGGGCTCGATGTGCGAGAAGTTGAGCGGCGCCGTGCCGTAGATCGACTGCAGCGTCCGGGCGAGCGCGTCGACCCGGGCCACGTCGTCGCCGACCTGGTCGGCGATCCGCTGCGCGGTCGCGTGGTCGGTGGTGACCCGGTACTCGGCCAACTTCGACTCGACGAACGAAACCCGCTCACCCGAGCGCGAGCCGACGTTCACTTCGACGACCTCGCCCGCCGCCTTCACGAGCTTGTGGGTCTTGGTGCCGACGACCGCGAGCACCAGCACGATCGCCGGTGCGGGGTCGGAAATCCACTCCAGCAGCGCCGTCACCTCGTCCGCGACCAGCGACTGGGCGTCGCGCACGACGACCACCCGGCGGTCCACGAGGAACGGCGGGGTGTTGAGCGCCTCGAGCACCCGCGGGGTCACCGACTCCGCACCCGACGTCGTCACGTCCTTCGCGGTGAAGTCCTGGAGTGCGAACGAGGGGTCGAGCTCGTCGAGCGCCAAGTTGATGACGTTGTGCACCGCGTCGTAGACCATGGTCGCGTCGGTGCCGACGACGCAGATCGTCTGGCTACTCACGACGCCGCCTCGAACAGCCGTTCGATGGTGTCGCGCACCCGAACCGAACCCGCCACGTCATGGACCCGAACGATACGACACCCCGCGGCGATGCCCAGGGCGATCGCGGCGAGCGACGGCTCGCGTCGTTCGGTCACGGGAAGGTCGAACATCACGCCGAGGAAGGTCTTGTTGGACGCCGAGAGCAGGAGCGGCGAACCCAGTTCGGCGAGGACCGCAGAGTCGCGCAACAGCTGCAGCGACTGCGCCGCGGTCTTGCCGAGGTCGAGGCCCGCGTCGAGGACGATCCGGTCCCTCGACACCCCGGCGTCGAGCGCGCGCTGGCGACGATCGATCAGGAACGCCTTCACCGTCTCGGTGACGTCGTCGTAGTGCGGGTCGGGATCGGCGACGCGCGGACGCAATCGGATGTGCGTCGCCACGACGGTCGCCTGCGCCGCAGCGGCGGCCGCGAGATAGTCCGGATCGGCGAATCCGCTGATGTCGTTGCCGACGACCGCGCCCTGGGCGTACGACTCGCGCGCGACCGACGCTCGCCAGGTGTCAACGCTGATCGGCAGGTCGAAGCGCTTGACGAGTTCGCCGATCACCGGCACGACCCGCTCGATCTCCTCAACCTCGCTGACCTCGTCGCCGGGGCCGGCCTTCACTCCCCCGACGTCGAGCAGGTCCGCGCCTTGCCCGACCAGCCGCTCGGCGCGCGAGAAGAGCGCGTCGAGGTCGTAGGTGGCCGCCGGCTCGTAAAACGAGTCCCTCGTGCGGTTCAAGATCCCCATCACGAGTGCGCGCGACGTCACGTCGAACCGAGTGGGACCGAGCCTCAGCTCGAGGGGGGAATCGGGTCGGAAGATCCGCACTAGTAAAGGCGACTCGCGAGCCGACGACGATACGAGACGTAGCGCGGATCGTCCGGGCCCAGGGCGTCGAGGATTTCGAGCAGGCTGTCCTTCGCGCCTTCGTCGATGGCGATCTGCTCGAGCAGGTGCTCGAGCGTGAGATCGAGATCGCCTTCGAGGCTCACGCCACTGCGCTGGAGGTGCAGCCGGGCCAGCACCGTCTTGGCCGCGAGCACGTGGGCGAAGGGCGACAGCACCGCCTCGGCCTCGTCCAACCGATCGGATTGGCGCAACAGGTCGCCCAGCGCCACCGCCGCGTCGACGTTGGTGGGGTCGAGCGCCAAGGCGCCGCGCAGGGAGTCTTCGTCACCCGCGCCGAGGAGCTGATCAACCTGGGACGCTCCCGGGGCCAACTTCTCGACGAACGCGCGCACCACCGACTCGGGCACGGCACCGACGAACGAGTCGACGATCTTTCCGTCGTGCAGCGCGTACACCGCGGGGATCGACTGGACCTGGAACGCCTGGGAGATCTGGGGGTTGGCGTCGACGTCGACCTTGACCAATTCCACCGCGCCGCCGGTCTCGGAGATGACCTTCTCGAGGATCGGGCCGAGCGTCTTGCACGGACCGCACCACTCCGCCCAGAGGTCGACAACAACCGGCACGCTCTTCGATCGTTCGATCACCGCAGTGCCGAAAGTGGCATCCGTTACGTCGCTCACGATGGCCAGCCTAACGGCGCCGACGGTTCGCCGAGATGGCCCCGAACCACTGTTAGCCTCGGCCAATATGGACAGTCCGGTCGTGGGTATCCACGAAGCCAACGTCACGGCGTGGATGGTCGAGAACCTCGGCGCGAAGGCGCCGCTCGCCTTCGAACTCGTCGCCGGAGGGCGTTCGAACCTCACCTTCCGGGTGGTCGACGCCAACGGCACGGCGTACGCTTTGCGCCGGCCGCCGACGAGTCATGTCCTGCCCACCGCCCACGACATGGTGCGAGAGCACACCGTCATCTCGGCGCTGTTCCCGCTCGGCATACCGGTCCCCGAGCCGCTCGGGCTCTGCACCGACGAGGGCGTGAACGAACGGCCGTTCTACGTCATGGAGTTCGTCGAAGGCGCGATCCTGCGTGACCGCACCCAAGCCGAGGAGGAGTTCGACTGGGCTACCCGTCGGTTGATCGGCGAGAACCTGGCCACCACCCTGGCGCAGTTGCACGACGTCGACATCGATGCCGCCGGGTTGGGCGACCTGGCCCGCCACGACGGCTACATCGAGCGCCAGCTGCGACGCTGGCGCACCCAGTACGAGCACATGCGCGTCGAAGGGGTCGATCATGGCGGCATCATCGAAGCCGTGGGCGATCAGCTGGCGGCGTCGATCCCGGTCCAACAGCGGGTCTCGGTCGTCCACGGCGACTACCGCCTCGACAACACCGTGCTGGACAAGCACGGCCGGGTGCGCGCGATCCTTGACTGGGAGATCTGCACCTTGGGTGACCCGATGGCCGACCTCGGACTCCTGCTCTGCTACTGGGCCGAGGCCGACGACGCCACCGCGACACTGCTCGGTGCGGCGCCGACGACGGCCGACGGATTCGTGGCGCGTGAACAGGTACTACTCAGTTACGCACATCACTCGACGCTCGATGTCAGTCACGTCGCCTACTATCAGGCGTTCGGCTATTGGAAGTTGGCCTGCATCCTTCAGGGTGTCTTCGCGCGCTACAGCGCCGGAGCCGCCGGTGGCGATCGGGGCAGTGTCGCTGAGTATCCGACGCATATCGCAATGCTCGCCGAGACGGCGAAGCAGACTTTGGAGCAACACTGATGGACGATGAGATCTACGACCGCATAATCTTCCTGGCCGACCCCGAACTCAACGAGCCGGTCCTCGTGGTCGGCCTCGAAGGCTGGATCGACGCCGGCCTGGGAGCCAGCAACGCCATGGGCACGATGCTCGACACGATCCACACCGAGGTGCTCGCGACCTTCGACACCGAGTACTTCATCGACCAACGCGCACGCCGACCGATCGCGCGCATCGTCAACGGCATCACCACCGAACTGACCTGGCCCGAGATCCAGTTGCGCTACGGCCGTGACGGTGACGGGGCCGACATTCTCTTCCTCGTCGGCCCCGAACCGGACTTCCACTGGAGCGACTTCGTCGACGTCGTCACTGACGCGGCCGGTCGGTTCGACGTCCGCCTCGTGGTCGGCCTCGGGGCCTTCCCCGCGCCCACGCCCCACACCCGGCCCGTGCGAGTAATCGGCACCGCCCCGGCTTCGAGCGCCCACGTGCTGGCCCTGGTGGGATCGGTGACCGGCGAGCTCGAGGTCCCGGCCGGCATCAGTTCAGCGCTCGAATTGGGCTTCGCCGAGGTCGACATGGACATCGTGACGCTCTGGGCCCGTGTGCCGCACTACGTAGCCTCGATGCCCTACCCCCAGGCGTCGGCGGCGTTGATCGAGGGTCTGGCCCGCATCGCCGGGTTGACGCTCGACGCGAGCCACCTTCGCGCCTCGGCCGAAGAGGCCCGCCAGCGCGTCGACGACCTCGTGACCAACAACCCCGACCACACGTCGATGGTCGAGCAGCTCGAAGAGGTGGCCGACGAGGTCGAGGGCACGTCGCTGGGCGAGGAACTGCCGAGCGGGGACGAACTGGCCGCCGAACTGGAGCGGTTCCTGCGCGGCGAGGCCAGCTAGCCGGTCGGTCCGTCGCCTATCGTGACCTGATGAGCAAGAACGTCATGGTCACCGGTGCCGGATCAGGATTCGGCAAGCTCGCCGCCCTCGCCCTCGCCGAACGCGGGCACCACGTCATCGCCACCACCGAGACCGAGGAGCAGGCCGCCGCCCTGCGCGCCGAGGCGCCCCAGTTGACCGTCGAGAAGCTCGACATCACCACTGACGACGTCCGTAAGGTCGAGGGGTGGGACATCGACGTCCTGATCGACAACGCCGGCGCGGGCCAGACCGGTCCGATCGCCGACGTGCCCCTGGAACGGGTCCGCCATCTCTTCGAGGTCAACGTCTTTGGCACGCTCTCGGTCACCCAGGCGGTGCTGAAGGGCATGGTCGCCAGGAAGAGCGGACGGGTCATCATCATGTCGTCCATCGCCGGGGTGCTGTCGGCGCCGGCCTTTGGTCCCTACGCCATGACCAAGCACGCGCTCGAGGCGATGGGCAAGGCCATGCGCGCCGAACTCGCTCCGCTCGGCATCGACGTGACCCTGATCAATCCCGGGCCGTACCTCACGGGCTTCAACGACCGCATGGCCGACTCGATGTGGGAGTGGTTCTCCGACAAGTCCCTCAACGGTTCCGAGGCCGCACTCTTCAAGATGATCGGCGAGTTCGTCACGACCGGCCAGCGCGACCCGGCCGAGGTCGTCCAACGCCTCGTCGAGCTCGTGGAGGCCGAGACCACCACCGAGAACAACTTCGTCCCCTCGGACATCAGAGAGCAGCTGAACCTCGCCTAACCCGTCGTGGGCAGGTCGACGTCGCCCTCTTCGATGCGCAGTCCCAGGCCGAGCGCGTAGCCCTCGAGGAAGAGCGCGCTGTCGGCCTGACGCGGGTGCCGGTCGGCGATCTCGTTGAACCGCGCCGAGTGGTCGGCCTCTTGGAGGTGGGCCAGTTCGTGCACCAGCACGGCATCGATGAGCCATTCGGGACACTGGCGCAGCCGACTCGAGACGCGGATCTCGCGCGACGCGGGCGAACACGAGGCCCACCTCGCCTGCTGGTTCGTCACCCACCGGACCGAGTTGGGCTCGACGCCGTCGTTGTAGAGCTCGGCGAGGACCTTGGCCCGTTCCTCGAGCGACGCGTCGCCGGCGGCGTTCTGGGGACGCTGGGTCAATAGTCGCACCACCAGGTCGTCGACGAAGACCGCGCGCTCGCGGCCGCGGATTCGCGCGGGGATCTGGACGACGATGCGGCTGCCCGACCAGTGCGCCGTGCCGGTCTTCTTGCGACGCGACGACGCGCGGATCTCGACCTCGGGCCGATCGAAGCGCGGCGGCTCGATGGTGACGACCGTGTCGGCCGACGTGCTCTTGTGCTTGGCCATCAGACGATGATGTTGACCAGTCGTGGTGGTCGCGCCACGATCCGCTTGGGCGTGGCTCCGGCCAGCACGGCGCAGATCGCGGCGTCCTCCATTGCTTCGGTCGCGGCGTCGGCCATGGTGATGTCGGGTGGGACCTCGAGTCGGGCCCGGACCTTGCCGTTGACCTGCACGACCATCGTGATGGTCGAGGCCCTCACCAGGTCGGGGTCGGCGACCGGCCACTTCTGGAGGTGGACGCCGGGTTCGCCGGGGTGGCGCTGCTCCCATAGCTCGGCGGTGACGTGCGGGGTCATTGGTGCGAGCAGCGTCAACATCAGGTCAATCGCCTCGTCCAGGGTGGCGCGCTCGGCGCCGCGGTCGCTCCTCGCCCACTTGGACACGGTGTTGAACAGCTCCATCATCGCCGCGACGGCGGTGTTGTAGCTCCAGCGCTCGAGCCCTTCAGTGACCTTGGCGACGGTGCGGTGCACGGCCCGACGGACCTCCACGTCGCCCTCGTCGAGCCCGTCGTGGAAGTTCACGTCGTCGTGCTGCGCCAGGCGGTAGAAGCGGTCGATGAAGCGCGCGCACCCCTCGATGAGCTCGTCGGTCTGGTCGGTCCAGTCCACGTCGTCGGCGGGCGGACCCACGAAGAGGTGGAAGAGCCGCAGCCCGTCGGCCCCGACCGTCTCGTAGTACTGCTCGGGGGCGACGAGGTTGCCCTTGGACTTGGACATCTTCGATCCGGCGAGACGGATCATCCCCTGGGTGAAGAGGCGGCGGAACGGCTCGCGCGGCAGGCCCGTCGCGAGACCGATGTCGACGAGGGCCTTCAGGTAGAAGCGCGCGTACATCAGGTGCAAGATGGCGTGCTCGATGCCGCCGATGTACTGGTCGACGGGCATCCACTTGGCGACCTGGACCGGGTCGAAGGCCCGGCCCGGCGTGAAGGGGTCGGCGAAGCGCAGGTAGTACCACGACGAGTCCGTGAAGGTGTCCATCGTGTCGGTCTCGCGACGCGCCGGCAAGCCGCAGACCGGGCACGTGGTGTCGCGGAATCCCTCGTGGGTCGCGAGCGGCGACTGGCCGTTCGCCTCCAACGTGACGTCGTCGGGCGCGACGACGGGCAGCTGGTCCTCGGGCACCGGCACGATGCCACACACGTCGCAGTAGACGATCGGAATCGGACAGCCCCAGAAGCGCTGGCGCGAGACGAGCCAGTCGCGCAGCCGGTAGTTCACCTTGTGGATGCCACGGGCGTGCTCGGCGAGGTACTCGGCCGCCCTGGCCTTGGCGGTCACGACGTCGAGGCCGTTCAAGAAGCCCGAGTTGATGTGCTCACCGTCACCCGTGTAGGCGCCACCTTCGAAACCATCCGGCGGCTGCGTGGTGCGCACGATCGGCAGTCCGAAGGCCGAGGCGAAGGCGTAGTCGCGCTCGTCCTCGGCCGGCACCGCCATGATCGCCCCGGTGCCGTAGGTGCCGAGCACATAGTCCGCGACGTAGACCGGCACCGGCTCGTTGGTGAACGGGTTGATGACGAAGCTGCCCGTGAAGGCGCCGCGCATCTCGAGCCCCTCGCCGGCGTCGGACGACGCCGTGCGCTCGAGCTCGCTCTCGGACGTGGCGCGCTCCACCAGCGCTCGCACGTTGGCCCGCTCGTCGTCCGTCGTCAGACGTTCGAGCAAGGGGTGCTCGGGGGCGACGACGGCGTAGGTCACCCCGAATCCGGTGTCAGGTCGGGTCGTGAAGACCCGCAGCGCCTGGGCGGGGTCGTGCGCCAGCGGAAGGTCGAACTCGACGCCCTCACTTCGTCCTATCCAGTTGCGCTGCATGGTCTTCACGCGCTCGGGCCATTCGAGACCGTCGAGGTCGTGGAGCAGCTCTTCGGCGTAGTCCGTGATCTTGAAGAACCACTGCTCGAGGTTCTTGCGCTCCACGAGGTCCCCCGAGCGCTCGCACGTGCCGTCGGCGAGTACCTGCTCGTTGGCGAGCACCGTCGAGCATCCGGGGCACCAGTTCACCGGCGCCTCAGCGCGGTACGCGAGGCCGGCCTCCAGGAACGCCAGGAAGATCGTCTGGGACCACCGCATGTACTCGGGGTCGTGGCTGTACACCTCGCGTCGCCAGTCGTAGACCGCGCCCAACCGGCGAAGCGATTTCTTCAGCTCGTGCATGCGGGCGTCCGTGAAGAGGCGCGGGTGGCTCCCCGCCTTGATGGCCGCGTTCTCCGCGGGCAGTCCGAACGAGTCGAACCCCAGCGGCGACAGGACGGCCTTGCCGAGCATCGTCTGGTAGCGGACCACGAGGTCGCCGAAGGTGTAGTTGCGCACGTGGCCCTGGTGGGCGGCGCCCGACGGGTAGGGGTACATGCACAGGGCGTAGAAGCGCTCACGGGGGTCGTCGTTGTCAACCTCGTAATTGCCCTCGTCGAGCCAGCGCGCTTGCCACTTCTCTTCAACTGTCGTGACATCGAATGGGCGGGCCATCACGACATTCTAGGGAAAGCACGGCCTAGCCTCTTGTGGAAAGCAGAGGCGCAATGACGAGTCCCACGTATCTCCTCGTGCACGGCGGGTGGAGCGGCGCCTGGTGCTGGCGAGACCTCACCGCCGAGTTCGACCGGCGGGGTGTGGCGTGGCTCGCAGTGGACCTGCCCAGTTCGAAGAATGGTGCCGATCCTTTGACCGGCCTGGGGGACGACGCGGACGCGGTGGCGGCCCTCGCCACGCTCGGCGGGCCAATCGTTCTCGTCGGCCACAGCTACGGCGGGGCGGTGATTACCGAGGTCGCGCCCAGAATCGCTGGGCTTGAGCGGATCGTGTACATCGCCGCCCTGGTTCCTGGACTCGGACAGAGCGCGACCGCGACATCACGCGAAGTCCGGGTGAAAACCAAGCTGGACGAAGCGATCGAGGTGGAGGGAGAGTACCTTCGACTCAATCCCGATCTCGCCATCGCCGCGCTTTACGACGACTGCATGCCGGACGTCGCGAAGTGGGCGGCGTCTCACCTATCGACCCAAACCATCGCGAGTTTTCGCGGCGAGCGCACGTCGCGAGACTCGTCGGCGAGGTCCCTCTACATACGATGCTCAAAGGACCACGCCATCGACCCCACGCTGCAAGAAATAATGACCACGCGATGTGACGAAGTGGCGACCTTGGACAGCGGCCACTCCCCGTTCTTCTCTCACCCGGCCCTGCTCTGCGACGCCTTGCTCTCGTAGGCCGAATCGGACTCTCGGATTCAACTGCTAACATCTTTGAACCTTTGGGGGTATAGCTCAGCTGGTAGAGCACTTGCATGGCATGCAAGGGGTCCGGGGTTCGAATCCCCGTACCTCCACGA
>JADGOJ010000146.1 GCA_017883045.1 Acidimicrobiales bacterium | reverse complement strand
GCGCCGAGGTGGCCCGTGGCGATGGCCGCCGCGATCTGGGTCCGCACCTGTTCGAACGGTGGCGTCGCCGAGTCGGAGTCGATGGTCAGCTGCGGCAGAGTGCTCACGGCTCACACCGTATGCCGTGCGGTCCGCGCCGTCCTTCGTCGTGTCGGCACCAGCGGGCTCCCGCTCGATGATGTCCAGATTGAGAGATGGGCTTCCCGAGATGTGGTCGGTCGTTCTACCCTCGTCGGAGGTCATGAGTGTCAGCGACAAGCCCCGGCTCGCTGGCCGGCAACCCTCCACCGCGGTGGGGTGCCCCGGGTGAAGACCTGGCAACGCGCTCTCGGGCGCTGCGCAAGCGCGGGTATGCCCATCGGTATTCCCGCATTTCATGTCAAGGCACTGAAAGGCAAGGGAAAAACCATGAGTGACAACACCGCCAACTGGTCCTTCGAGACCCGCCAGATCCACGCCGGCCAGGCCCCGGACCCCACTACCGGGGCTCGCGCGCTGCCGATCTACCAGACCACGTCGTACGTCTTCAATGACGCCGAGCACGCGCAGAACCTCTTCGCGCTCAAGGAGTTCGGCAACATCTACACCCGCATCATGAACCCGACCCAGGACGCGGTCGAGCAACGAATCGCCTCGCTCGAAGGCGGCGTAGCGGCCCTGCTCGTGGCCTCCGGCCAGGCGGCCGAGACGATCGCGATCCTCAATGTCGCCGAGGTCGGGGACCACATCGTCGCCAGCCCCCAGCTGTACGGCGGCACGTACAACCTGCTGAAGTACACGCTCAAGAAGCTGGGCATCGAGACGACCTTCGTGGAGGACGTGGACGACCTGGAGTCATGGCGTGCGGCAGTCAAGCCGAACACCAAGGCGTTCTATGCCGAGACGATCAGCAACCCATCGGCGAATGTCCTTGACATCGAAGGCGTTTCGGCGATCGCGCACGAGGTCGGCGTTCCGCTCATCGTCGACAACACTGTCGCCACTCCCTACCTCATCCGTCCGCTCGAGTGGGGTGCCGACGTGGTGGTCCACTCGGCGACCAAGTACCTGGGCGGCCATGGCACCTCCATTGCAGGTGTGATCGTCGACGGCGGCACGTTCGACTTCGCCAAGGACCCGGCCCGCTACCCGGGTTTCAACCAGCCAGATCCGAGCTACAACGGTCTGGTGTTCGCCCGCGACCTCGGTGTGGGGAGCCCTCTCGGCGCCAACCTGGCCTTCATCCTCAAGGCGAGGGTTCAGCTGCTTCGTGACCTGGGCGCGGCGATATCGCCCTTCAACGCGTTCCTGATCTCGCAGGGGATCGAGACGCTTTCGCTGCGGATCGAGCGCCACGTCGAGAACGCGGTCAAGGTCGCTGACTGGCTGGAGGCGCACCCTCAGGTCGAGTCCGTGGCCTACGCGTCGCTTGCCTCGAGCCCGTGGAAGGCCCTGGCGGACAAGTACGCTCCGCGGGGTGCCGGAGCCGTCGTCGCCTTCGAGATCGCGGGCGGAGTGGAAGCAGGCAAGAGGTTCGTCCAGGCCCTGGCACTGCACAGCCACGTGGCCAACATCGGCGACGTGCGCTCGCTGGTCATCCACCCGGCGTCCACCACGCACTCCCAGCTCTCTCCTGAGGATCAGCTGGCGTCGGGCGTGACTCCGGGCCTGGTGCGACTGTCTGTCGGCATCGAGTACATCGATGACATCCTGGCGGACCTCGAGCTGGGGTTCACCGCGGCCAAGGTCTAGGCGTCAGAGAAGTAGGCATCAAGAAGGAGATCAACGCTTCACGACAGCACGAAGGATCCTGGGTGCTCTGGCGCCCAGGATCCTTCGCCGTGCAGGGGTACGGCCCCCGGATATCCTGAACGCCATGTCCTCCGAGAGCGCGCCGCAGCCCTCGCGCGCCCGGAATCCTCGTCGACGTCCTTCTCGCGGTCGCGCTGCTGGGGGACGTCAGGCGCCCGCGAGGTCGCACGAGTCACCCCAAGCGCGGGCGGCCCGTATCGCGCGCCGTCTCGCCTCGGTGCCCAAGGTCACCTATCCGGTCGACCTGCCGGTCGCCGCCCGCAAGGACGACATCGCCGAGGCCATCCGGAACCACCAGGTCGTGATCGTGTCGGGGGAGACCGGCTCCGGCAAGACCACCCAGCTGCCCAAGATCTGCCTCGAGATCGGTCGCGGCGTCGAGGGGCTGATCGGCCACACGCAACCTCGACGGATCGCGGCCAGAACGGTGGCGGAGCGCATCGCCGAGGAGCTGAACACCGAGCTCGGGACCGCCGTGGGCTATCAGGTCCGATTCAGCGACCACTCGGGCAGCAGCACCCTCGTCAAGGTCATGACAGACGGCATCCTCCTGGCCGAGATGCAACGTGACCGCGATCTGCTTCGGTACGACACGATCATCATCGACGAGGCCCATGAGCGCAGTCTCAACATCGACTTCATCCTGGGCTACCTCAAACAGCTGCTGCCACGCCGCCCCGACCTCAAGGTCATCATCACCTCGGCGACCATTGATCCGCAACGGTTTTCGAAGCATTTCAACAACGCGCCCATCATCGAGGTGTCGGGCCGTACCTATCCCGTGGAGATGCGCTACCGACCGCTCGTCGGCGAGATGCCCGAAGACGACGACAGGGACCAGGTCACGGCCATCTGTGAGGCTGTCGAGGAGCTGTGGACCGAACATCAGGGTGGGGACATTCTGGTCTTCCTGTCCGGAGAACGTGAGATCCGTGATGCCGCAGACGCGCTCACGGGGCTGGCCCTGCCGCATACCGAGGTCTTGCCGCTGTACGCGCGTCTGTCGGCCGCCGAGCAGCACCGCGTCTTCGGCCCCCACACGGGTCGGCGAGTCGTCCTGGCGACGAACGTCGCCGAGACCTCCCTGACCGTGCCGGGCATCCGGTATGTCGTGGACACGGGGACCGCGCGCATCTCGCGCTACAGCCAA
>JADGOJ010000071.1 GCA_017883045.1 Acidimicrobiales bacterium | reverse complement strand
AGGTGCTCGGCCCTCAACGTCGGCAGGTGGGCGAGCGCCTCGCTGCGCGAGATGCGTCGGTGGCGTTCGCCGATCCGCCAACCGCCGCTCAGGTCGTAGAGGCGCAGAGCCGTCGAGTAGCCCTTCACCACCGCCTTGGAGACGATCCCGTCGCTGCCGAAGAGCGGCACCATGAAGGGCAGGGGGCGCACCAGGAACGGCGCGTTCTCCAAGAGCCGCTGGCGTTCGCGCAAGTTCTCGTACACCAGGCGGAACTCCTTCTGTTGGAGGTAGCGCAGGCCGCCGTGGACCATCTTGGAGGACTTCGAGCTCGTGCCCGAGGCGATGTCGCCGCTGTCGATCAACGCGACCCGTAGGCCCCGCGAGGCGGCGTCGACGGCCACGCCGGATCCGGTCATGCCCGCGCCGATCACCACGACGTCATAGGTGGCGGCGGCCATGGCCGTGAGTGCCTCGTCTCGCTGGAAAGTGGCCACCCGCAATGTTGGCACACGGTTCGAAGTACGTTGAATGGCATGGACTTCCAACTAACCGAAGAGCTACTAGGCCTTCAACAGACCGTACGACGACTCGCCCAGGACAAGATCAAACCTCGAGCCAGGGAGATCGACACGACCGGTGCCTACCCCCAGGACCTCTTCGACGAGTTCAAGAAGGCGGACCTGCTGGGGCTGTGCATCCCCGAAGAGTACGGCGGCTCGGGGGCGGGGATCATGGGCCTCACGCTCACGATCGAGGAGGTCACCAAGTACTCCAACGTCCTGGGGCTGATGTTGTTGCTCACCCGACTCCCGACGGGCCCGATCATGATCGCGGGTACCGAGGAGCAGAAGCAGCGCTACCTTCCCGGCATAGCCAAGGGCACGCATCGCGCGGCGTTCTGCCTCTCCGAGCCCGGTGCCGGTTCGGACGTCGCGGGCATGCAGACGCGCGCGGCTGAGGATCGTGACGTCAAGGGCGGCTACATCCTGAACGGCACGAAGTGCTGGATCTCCGGCGGGATGCAGGCCGACTGGTTCGTGGTGTTCGCCAAGACCGGCGACCCCTCGTCGCGCGACCACACGCAGATTTGCAGCTTCATCGTCGAGGCCGACTCGCCGGGGGTGACGCGACCGCGCGTCGACAGGAAGATGGGCGTCAAGGGCATCGACACCACCGAGATCGTGCTCGACGACGTGAAGGTTGGCCCGAGCCAGGTGATCGGGGGCGGATTCGCGTTGGTGATGCAGTCGCTCAACGCCATGCGCCCGATCGTGGCCGCGCGCGGTCTCGGGCTCGCCGAGGGCGCGTTGATGTACGCGACCGAGTACGTGAAGAACCGCCCGGCGTTCGGCAAGACCATCGCCGAGTTCCAGGGGATCCAGTGGGAGATCGCCAAGTGTGCGACCGAGATCGAGGCCGCCCGTCTTCTTACGTACCGCGCGGCGTGGCTCGCCGATCAGGGAAAGTTCACCAAAGAGTACGTGCCGATGCTCTCGATGGCCAAGTACTACGCGTCCGAGGTCGCCGTGAAGGCATCGGGCCTGGCGGTGCAGCTGCTGGGCGCGGCGGGCTACATGGAGGACCACCCGACCGAGCTGTACTACCGCGACGCGCGCCAGTTGACCATCGTCGAGGGCACGAGTCAGGTGCAGCTGGGCCTCATCGGCAAGGGCGTGCTCGGCCACGACTTGTGGTGGGACTAGTCGGCCGGTGCGGCTAGCGAAGGTGCGATGACGTCATGAGCGGACCACTAGAAGGGCTCAAGGTGCTCGAACTGGCGGGGATCGGGCCCAGCCCCTACGCGTGCATGCTCCTGGCGGACCTCGGGGCGGACGTGCTGCGGCTCGAGCGAGGCGACGCCGACGCCGAGCCCACGACCACGTGGGACATTCTCAACCGGTCGCGACACTCGGTCGCGGTCGATTTGAAGAACCCGTCGGGCCGCGACCTCGCGCTCGAACTGTGCGAGCAGGCCGACGTGCTGATCGAGGGATTCCGTCCGGGCGTCACCGAGCGACTTGGTCTAGGGCCCGATGACGTCTGGTCGAGGAACCCGAGACTCGTGTACGGGCGGATGACCGGCTACGGCCAGCAGGGGCCGCTCGCCCAACGCGCCGGTCACGACATCAACTACATCGCGATCTCGGGGGCATTGTGGCCCGTGGGTCGCAGCGGGGAGATCCCCGTGGCGCCGCTCAACCTCGTGGGCGACTTCGGCGGGGGAGCGCTGTTCCTGGCCTTCGGCGTGGTCGCGGCCGTCCTGTCGGCGCGCGCATCGGGCAAGGGGCAGGTGGTGGACGCGGCGATGGTCGACGGCACCGCGTCGATGATGGCGATGACCCATTCGTTCCTCAATAGCGGCTACTGGATCGAGCAACGGGGCGTCAACATCCTCGACTCGGGCGCGCACTTCTACGAGGTCTACGAGACGAAGGACGCGAAGTACGTGGCGGTGGGCGCCATCGAATCGCAGTTCTACGAGGCGCTGCTGAGCGCACTGGGTCTCGACGCGGCCACGTTGCCCGCGCAGTTCGACCGTGCGCAGTGGCCGTCGATGAAGGAGCGCTTCTCCGCGATCTTCCGCTCGAAGACCCGAGACGAGTGGACCGAGCTCTTCGCCGACGTCGACGCCTGCGTGACGCCGGTCCTGTCGCCGACCGAGGCGGCGCATCACCCCTACAACGCCGAGCGTCGCGTGTTCACGACCGACGGCCCGGTCCAGCCCCAGCCCGCGCCGCGCTTCTCCAGGACGCCCGGCTCGATCCGCCAGCCTCCCCGGACGCCCGGTTCAGGGACGCGCGAGGGCCTGTTGAGTTGGGGGATCAGCGAGGAACGACTGGCGGCGTTGCGCAGCGCGGGAGCGTTCGGTTAGATATTGACGACGGGGCACGTGAGGGTTCGGGTGATGCCCGGAACCTTCTGAATCGCGCCGACGATGAACTTGCCGAGGTCGTCGACGCTCTTGGCCTCGCAGCGCACGATCACGTCATAGGGTCCGGTCACCTCGAAGGACTCCAGCACTCCCGGCACCGCGCGCGTCGCGAGGACCACCGACTCGCTCGAGCCGATTTCGGACTGAATCAAGATGTACGCCTGCACGCCCATGGGGAGCCTTTCGTTTCAAGTCTCTCCATATTGCCCGTTTCGGCGCGGTTTCGCTAATCGTCGCGGAAGCGCTTGCCGATGTGCCACTGGAAGCAGTAGTCGCAGCGATACGCGTTCAGATCGGCGCCGTTGAGCGTCCACGCCAGCTGCGCCGCGCTTTGGGCCTCGGCCTCAGTGCGGTACGGGCTCTTCGGCGTGCCTTCACGCGTGAAGTGCGACGCCACCCGTCCAAGGGGGCGGCTGGGTGGGGTCGGGCGACGGCGACGCTTCATGGCAGTACGACACTACCCATCTGGGTAGGGTTCTAGGCGTGAGCACGCAGTCCGAGACCGAGCTGGTCGTCCATTCGACCACGCAGCTCGACGAGGGGGATCACGAGCGCTTCACGCACATCGTGCTTGAGGGCTACACGCCCAAGGATGGTGAGTTCGTTCCGCTCGACAACTCCGTGGTGGGTGCCATGATCAACGCGACGCCGGTGAAGGCGCTGTGCGGCAAGGTGTGGGTTCCCGGTCGAGACCCTCAGAAGTATCCGATCTGTCCCACGTGCCGCGAGATCGCTCAGGCCCTTGGCTGGTCGCTGCCGAGTGGCTGAGCGCTCGACGCGTGCTCTCGGTGGCGGGGCCGGCTCGGTGGCCGCGGCCAACCCGCGCGCCTCTGTAGAGTCGAACAAGTAATGGCTCGCGCACTCGTACTCCGTCACCACCTCGGGGATCACTCGGGGTTGATCGGCGAGGCTTTCGAGGCGCGTGGCTTCGAACTCGACCTGCGGATGATGAACGAGGAGAACCCCAGTCCCTCGCTTGAGGGCTACGACGTCCTCGTCATCCTGGGCTCGAAGAGCGCGGTCTACGACAAGGAGGTCGAGGAGGCCTGGTTCGGTCGCGAGCTCGAGCTCATCGGCGAGGCGCAGCGCCGCGATATCCCGATCCTCGGCATCTGCTTCGGGGCCCAGGCCTTGTGCATCTTCCACGGCGGCGTCGTCGAGCCGTCGGACAGCCCGGAGATCGGATGGTTCGAGGTCCGAGCCGAGAATGATTCGGGGATCGCCAGCGGCCCTTGGTTCGAGTTCCACTTCGACCACTGCAGGCTGCCCGAGGGCGCCGAACTGTGGGCGACCTCTCCGCGGGCGGTGCAGGCCTTCTGCGTCGGCAGGAACGTCGGCGTCCAGTTCCACCCCGAGATCGACCACCTCCAACTCCGGGACTGGTTCGCGGGGGGCGCGGAAGAAGCCCGCGACTTCGGCGTTGACATCGACGCGCTGATGGAGCAGACGGCGAAAGAGACGCCGGCGGCGCGCGAACGGGCTGGTGCACTGGTCGACCTGTTCCTCGCTCACAGCGCTCGACCGGCCTGAGGACTGAGTCCGGCTTCTCGATCACGTCATCGCCTCGATCGAGTTCGTCGGCTTGGGGAGACGACCAATCGAGAGCTCCATTGGCCGCGGCGGAGCGTATTAGTAGGCTGCAGCGGTGAGTAACGAGTCGCCTGACGTATCCAGTGAGCCTGTCCGCATCGAACGGCCGGCCACCGGCGGCGGCGTCGGGCGGATGGCCGACGGCCGGGTGATCTTCGTGCGCCACAGTCTGCCCGGCGAGCTCGTCAGGGTCGAGGTCACCGAGACGACCGCCAACTTCTCTCGTGGCGACGCCGTGGAGGTCCTCGAGGCCAGCCCCGAGCGCGTCGTCGCGCCCTGCACGTTCGCCTACCCGGGGGGCTGCGGCGGATGCGACCTGCAACACGCGTCGCCCGCCGCTCAGGAGTCGTGGAAATCGGCGCTGGTATCTGAGCACCTGAAGCGGATCGCCGGGATCGAGCGTGAGTTCGCCATCTCGACGCCAGCGGCCAGCGCCAAGGGGTCTCGCACGCGCCTGCGCTGCGCGGTCAACGACGAGGGCCAACTCTGCCTCCGGGGTGCCCGGTCGCACGACCTGATAGCCCTCGACGCCTGCTGGATCGCCGATGAGGCGTTCACTCCAGCCTTTGGCACATCGTGGGAGGGTGCCGAGGAGGTCGAACTGCGGGCCATCGGCGGCGGCGCACCGTTCGCGGTGGTCAAGCGCGACACCCATCGGGGCACGATGTTCGAGATCTGCTCGCTCTACGGCGAGCCCCTCGAGCCCTCGACCCAGTCGCGCGTCGAGGTGCGCGGCCACGTCTACTCGGTCGGGCCGCGGTCGTTCTGGCAGTCGCATCGAGCCGCGCCCGAGCTGCTGCTCGACTCGGTGCTCGAGTTCGCGGACGCGAAGCCGGGCGACCACGTCACCGATCTCTACAGCGGCGTCGGTCTGTTCGCGGTGCCGCTGGCCAAGGTCGTTGGTCCGGGCGGCAAGGTGACCGCGGTCGAGTCGTCGCCCTACGCCGTGCGCGACGCCCGCCAGAACGGCGACGGTCTGCGTCAATTGAAGGTTCGCGAGTGGTCGGTCTCGCCGCGTGCGATCAACGACTCGGTCGGCGAGGGCGACGTCGTGGTCCTGGACCCGCCGCGCGGTGGGCTGGCCAAAGGCGTCGCCGACGTCATCGTGCGTCGGTCCCCGAGGCGCCTGGTCTACGTGTCGTGTGACGCGGCGACCTTCGCGCGCGACCTCAAACTCCTTCAGCGGGGTGGCTACGGACTGGGCGAATTGAGGGTGTTTGACCTCTTCCCGATGACCGAGCACGTGGAAATCGTGGCTTTCCTTGACAACGGCCTCTAGAGGGTAGAGAGTTCTGTTGAGGGCAGAAGACCTCGGCCCTCCATAGGGGGTTGAACATGTCGATCAAGTTGGACCATCACCACCGCATCACGGCACAAAAGTTGTTTGGTCACCCGCTCTGCCGCAACATCCAGTGGCATGACGTCTGTTCGTTGCTCGGCCGGTTCGGCGAGGTGTTCGAGACGCATCGGGGCAACTGGGCCGTCACCGTCGATGGTGAGACCACCTCGTTCGGATCGACACGCACCCGCGACCTCACAGAGGATCAAGTGGTGAAGGTCCGTCACTTCTTGCGTTCACTCGGCTTCACGAAAGAGACGATGAGGGCCGCCTAGCGCCGCCCAGCCGGTACCGTGGGAGGTCGTGCCACGCAGACTGCTCGTCCTCGTTCCCCCTTCCGAAGCGAAGGCGAGTGGCGGATCGCGCGCGACGAGGCACGGCACGTTCGACGACGCCTTGCGCGAGCCCCGAGGCCAGGTGCTCAAGGCGCTGAGCGACCTGCTCGAATCGTCGTCGCGCGCTTCGCTGGAGAAGACGTTGCAGGTGCGAGGCGCGCTGCTCGAGCGCGCTCTCGTCGCCACGAGGTCGCTGGTCGAGGGCCGCGCCGAGCTCTTGCCTGCGTGGCGGCGCTACAGCGGCGTCGTGTGGTCGCACCTCGAACCTCGCTCGATGACGCCGGCGCAACGTCGGCGGGTGCTGGTCCCCTCGGGTCTCTACGGCCTGACCACCGGGGCCGACTTCGTCGCCGACTATCGCCTGAAGATGGACGTGGGTCTACGCCCACTGGGCAACATCGCGGCCCACTGGCAGCCATTTCTCTCCTCGGCGTTGGCGTCGCACGTGGACGGCGCGACTCTCGTCAACCTCCTGCCCGCCCAGCACGCCACGGCGATTGACTTCAGGGCTGTGGGCGCCAACTGTCGGGTCGTCTACGTCGACTTCGTCCAGGCGAGTGGAGCCGGAGCGGCCGGTCACGCCGCCAAGGCGGTGAAGGGGGTCCTGGCGCGACGATTGGTCGAGCAGGGTCTCGCGTCGCTCGAGTCGTTCGACTGGGAGGGCTGGCGCTCGCAAGAGCGCGATGGCGCCGTGCGCATCGTCGCACCCTGAGCAGTGGCGGGCCTTTGGGTGGGTCAACGAAGTCGGCAAAGTCAGTGAGCGCTTCAAAACCGTCGAGGGGGGAGCGTCGACGCCGGCCTGGGCGGCGTTGGGGACAGAGCTCGAAGGACGGTCTTGGCCTGCGTGGAGGAGTGCCGTCAGGCTGAGCCGTGGACCAAGGACAAGCCGATGGCGGGCGTGAAGGATTACGTCATCGACCCGGTCAACGCCGAACGACTCTGGACGGTGACGACCGAGATCGTGTCTCCGCACCTCTGACCTCGCGGTGGGCGAGACGTCACGGTGGCGTCTCAGTGCGTCGAACCCTCGTGCCCGGCGTGTTCCTCCGGTTCGAGTTGGAACGTCGAGTGGGCGAGGTCGAAGTGACCGGTGAGGCATCGCTGCAACTGGTCCAGGATCTGCGGAGCGTGTCCATCGGAGAAGCACGCGTCGTCGATGACCACGTGCGCCGAGAGGGCGGGTAGGTCCGAGGTGACGACCCATGCGTGAAGGTCGTGGATGTCGCGAACATGGTCCACCGACATGAAGTGTTCGCGGACCTCTTCGAGGTCGATTCCCGCAGGCGCCGCCTCCAGCAGGATCCGCCCGGAGTCCTTCAGCAGTGTCCACGAGGTGCGAAGCATGAGTGCGACCACTACGAGCGAGGCAATCGGGTCAGCGCGCCGGAACCCGGTCGCGACGATCAGGACACCGGCGACCAGCGTGCCGGCGAACGCCCAGAGATCGGTCATGAGATGACCGAGGGCGCCCGTGATGTTGAGACTTGCCTGATTGGCTCGCGACACGGCGACCGTCGCCGCGATATTGACGACGACGCCGACGGCCGCGACGATGATCATCGCGGTGCCGATGACTGGCTGCGGATGGATCAGCCGGTTGACCGCCTCGGTCGCGATGACGATCGAGATTACGAGCAGCGTCGCTCCATTCGCGGCCGCCGAGAGTATCTCCGCTCGCTTGAAACCGAAGGTCCAGCTGGCTGACGTGGGCCGCAACGCCAGTCGAATGGCCCAGATCGACAGCGCCAACGCCCCCGCGTCGGTCAGCATGTGACCGGCATCGGCGAGCAGCGTCAAGGAGTGGGTCGCGAGCCCAACGGCAATCTCGGCGACCATGAATCCAACGATCAAGAACAGTCCGATGCCCAGCAGTCGCTGATCGGACGACCCGCTCAGCGAGTGAGGGTGACCCGAGACGCGAGACCCACGGTCCTCTGGTCCTTGGGGCATTGCGGCGTGCGGTTCGCTCATAGTCTTCCTCGCACCACACTGACACAATCTCGCCCCAGGACCACCATTCGAGAATGTGGACGCGGGCTGTTCCGGGCCGCGTCACAGCGGAGTTCCCACTTCGCTGCGCTCAATTCGAGGGGCTACGGTCCCGTGCCTTCTGCCACGACCTTCCACACGCCGGCGACCTTCGCGAGCGTGACGAAGTGCGTCGGAGACTGGGTGACCGGGTAGGGCTTGTGCTTGACGAGCACCATGACCGCGGCCGTTGCCTGCGGTGGGACGGAGCCGACGTAGCCACTCTTGCCCCCGTCGGGATTGAGGCACCAGTGGGTACCGAGGCTCTGCGCCTTCACGTTCAGAATCCACTCGCGGCCGTTCTCGATCGTGGCCGGTGTGAGCTTCTTCGCTGCGTAGTACTTCGTGACGGCGGCGGTGACGTCCGCGGGCACGGCCCTCGTCGGCCAATCGCCGATGGAAGTACAGGCCGACAAGGTGCCGTTGGGGTACTGGGTGGCAGGAAGCGTACTCGCCCAGGTGGCCGTGACCGGCGACACGCCCACCAGCTGACCCCGATCGCTCGGCCCTCCCTTGCAGTACGTGAATCTGCGGACCACGGTCGAAACCAAGGCCAACGGGCCACTCTGACCGACGTTCGATGGCGGGTAGACCGATATGGTCTTGGCGACCATGGCGTCACCCTTGTCACAGCGGTACTTGGCGACCAAGAAATAGACGGCCTCGCGGTTGGGCAGCACTATCGACTTCGGTGCCGACCTTGTGATGTAGGGACTGGCCGAGTGGGCGTACTTGAAGGGCAACACCGCACCCGTAACGTCGCGCAGGATGACGCGGGGGTAGCCGATGATCTTGCAGGCCGCCTTCTGATTGGTCAACGTGAACACCACCGCGCGTTCGCCCGTCATCGGAGCGACTTGACGCCCCACGCCCAGCGACAGATCGCTGGCGGAGCAGGGTGGCGCGGATGAAACTCCCTGAGCGGCATCACGGACGATGATGACGTTCGCGCCGATGGCCAGCGCGCTGACCACGACGACTGTCAACAATCGGTGCACGACTTTCGGCCCGTTCATAGGGTCAGAGTATCTCCCTCCAACTCTGAGCGCTCCTTCCCAAAATAGGGCGCTAATGCTCTTTTCCGGTGTGTCGGAATCGTACGGACCGACGATGACCCAGCCCGGTTTGACCGGAAGAAAGGCGGACCACCGTCTTGGGAGGATTCGGACACCATAGGGAACTGTGAGAGTCGCTCTTCGGGTGAAGGCGAGGCATCGAGGGCTGTGCTCGGGCCGGCGTGAATCGACCGCGTAGGCGCGGGCTCTGGCTGATCGAATCACCCACTGCAGGTTGATTGTCAACCGCGCTAGTAGGTAGCGTGCAGTGATGACCAGGGCACTTCTACTCGTAGACATCCAGAACGACTACTTCGCGGGCGGGAGGATGGAACTCCATGACGCCGAGCAAGCGGGCGAGCGCGCCCGGCAGCTCCTGACTCACTTTCGAGACACCAGTCAGTTGGTCGTCCACGTGCAGCACGTTGCCACGGAATCCGATGCCACCTTCTTCCTGCCCGGTTCCGAGGGAGTGAAGATCCGCGAATCGGTCCTTCCCCTTGCGAACGAACAGGTGATCAAGAAGCACTACCCGAACTCGTTCCTTGAGACGGGGCTGCAGGGACTTCTTGACCAGCTCGAGGTGAACGAGCTGGTGATCGCCGGGATGATGACCCACATGTGCATCGATTCGACGACACGGGCGGCCTGCGACGCGGGATACCAGTGTGAAGTGGCGGGTGACGCGTGTGCAACCCGCGGCCAGACCTACGGAGGAGTGACCGTCAGTGCCGAAGACGTGCAGGCCGCGTTCCTGGCGGCACTCTCGGGCACGTTCGCGGAGGTCACGAAGGTCGCCGACCTAGTCACGCGTTGACGGTCCGCAGAGTGCTGTCCGGTCACGAGTGGTCTTGCCTCGAAGAGGGTGGACGGCGTCTCGGCTGAGGGGCTAGCCCCAGACCTCGTTGGCGGTCTCGACAACGAGGCGGAGCTTGGCCACCTCATCGTCGAAGGTGAGGTTGTTGCCCTCGACCGTCGACGAGAACCCACACTGGGGAGACAGGCAGATCTGGTCGAGCGGCACGAATTGGCTGGCCTCGTCGATGCGACGCTTGAGATCGTCCTTGGACTCGAGGGCGCCGTGCTTGGTGCTGACTAGGCCGAGAACGACCATCTTGCCCTTCGGCACGAAGCGCAGCGGCTCGAATCCGCCCGAGCGGGCGTCGTCGAACTCGAGGAAGAAGCCGTCGACGTGGAGCTCGTTGAAGAGGGCCTCAGCCACGAAGTCGTAGCCACCCTCGGCGGCCCAGAAGGAGCGGAAGTTGCCTCGACACGAGTGAGTCGTGATCGACATGCCCTCGGGCCGAGACGCGAGCGCGGCGTTGATCTGCTTGATGTAGCGAAGGTGCTGGTGCTCCGCGTCTTCGCCGCGCGCTGCGATCATCTTTCGCTGCTCGGGGTCATTGAGGTAGGCCAGCGAGGTGTCGTCAAGCTGAAGATAGGTGCACCCGAGTTCGCCGAGGCGACGGACCTCCTCGGCGTACGCCGCGCTCAAGTCGGTCCAGAACTGCTCGACGTCGGGGTAGACCGCAGGGTCGATGGCGGCCTGGCCGCCGCGGTAGTGCACCATGCTCGGGGAGGGAATCGTGAGCTTGGGCACGGCCGTAGTGGTCGCCGACTTCAGGAACTCGAACGCGTCGGCGAAGATCGTCTTGTCGAGTTTCACACGGTCGCTGACCTTCAGCGCAGCTGAAGTGAACGATGTGGATCCCTCGTCGTTCTTGAAGGCCACTTGCAGCTGCTCATCGGACTTGGTGATCCCGCCCAGCTGATAGATGAAGTCCATGTGCCACGAAGTCCGCCTGAATTCGCCGTCGGTGGCTGACTGCAATCCAATGCCCTCCTGCAGGGCGACGGCATCACGAATGGCGCGGTCCTCGAATTCGCGAAGAGCATCGGAATC
>JADGOJ010000145.1 GCA_017883045.1 Acidimicrobiales bacterium | reverse complement strand
GACCTTATCCAGGTCATTTGCATTTGGACTGTCATTGGGCACGGCCGTGGCCGTCGCGGGTGAGCGATTCTGCGTCCCGACGATACTACTTTCGGCTGATGTCCTCGCGCTTGTCCGCTCGTGCATGCACGAGTGCACAAGCGTCTTGACGAGTGCGCAACGCATGAATAACTTGCCTGCAGCGATTCCACGACCGCGTGAGCGGCAGATTGCAACGACTCATGCTATTGCTTGAATCGATCGGAGATCTCGGCGAGCAGTCCAGTCGCCGATCGATGTGGCGCGGCGTGGCCCAACGCCTCAACGATCAGTCATGGCAGTGTCCACTGTCTCTCACCTCAACCCGCGGAGCTTCCAGTCTCTGGTGGCCGTTGTCGAATCACGCGGCACAGCGGAGCGACGTGGAACCAGACAGCGCTAGTTCGTGGGGAACGACCCTTCGAGACCATCGGGGAAGGGGCGGAACGCGAGGCCGAGGCGAGCGGCGACGTCCAGTCCGGGGACGGCGGGCGCCGGTCGAACCAGACCGAGAAGGGAGTCCGAACGCACAGGCAAGGGGACCCCAATCTTCTCTGCGATGCGAAGTGAGACGAGTAATGGTTGCCATGGCACGACGACGGTCCGTCTCGAGGAGCCGACCGCCGTCGCGATCGCACGCATAAGCGTTGCGAATGGGACCGACCTCTCCTGAGCCAACCCGACCACTGCGGAGGGGACGTGGTCGGCGAGGGCCAGTGTGGCCATTGCGGCAACCACGTCATCGACATGGGCCGTGAACGAGTTGGCGCCGCGAAACACTGGGATTACTGGCAGTCGAGCCAGGCGCGACAGCGTGAGCGCCATCCCTCCCGCCGCTCCGCCGTAGACGAGGCCGGGCCGTACAACCACCTGGTCGGCCTCGAGGACGGCTCGCTCCACGGCCAGCTTCATCAGTCCGTAGTCCTGACGTGTGCCAAAGTACGCCGACATCGACGAGACGAAGATGACCCGAGTCACCCCCGCTTCGAGTGCCGCCGCGAGTACCCGCTTGGACCCTTCGACGTTGCGCTCCCAGCTCCGAGCGCGGTCGGTCTCGCGCAGATCCCAGGCCGCGTGGACCAAGCTGGTGACACCGTCGAAGATCCCCTCGTCGAGCGGTCGACCGAGCTCGAAAGAGCGCATGGCGTCTCCGCCGCGATTCGAGGGCACCGTCCGACGGAACTCGACGACGTCGTGTCCCTGGGTTCGCAGCCGGGCCGTCAGGGCGCCGCCGAGGTAGCCGCTGGAACCGGTGACGCCAATGACGGGGCGCGTGTCGCTAGCCACGAGCGTCCTCGGCCACTTGGCGGGCAATCCGATGGGCGTTGGCCATGATCGTGAGTGTGAAGGTCGTGGCCGACACCGTGGGGAAGACCGAGGCATCCACCAGGTGCACGTTGCGCCAAGGATGCACGCGACCCAGCACGTCGGACTCGCGACCAGCCACTGGGTTCTGCGAGTGGGGAAAGCTCCCACCGAAGTGATAGCTCTTGCCCGGAGCCGACAAGGTCACCATTGGCAGCACCGGCACGACGCCGAGGTACGGCGCCACCCGAAGCAAGCGGGCATTGATCGCTCGCATCCGCGCCGCCGACTGTTCATGTGAACCACTCGTGGAGCTCAAGATGACTTCAGCCAACTGATCGGGCGACTCGGGCCTCACAATCGTCACGTCGAATCCCGGCGACAGCCACGAGGGCAGGTAGCCGAGGCCGACGGTGAGGTGCTTCAACAACATCGCACGCAGGCCGCGCAGCATCGGCAAGCGCAACGGTGCTGGTACGGCGTCGTCCATCGCCTTGTTGTACGGGTAGCCGTGGATCTGCACGAGGTCACGCCCGGCCTCGTCGAACGGCATGACGATGTTGAACTGGTTCAGCGTGAACGAGCCGTCCTGAGACAGTACCCTGGTGCCGCGCATCGACGCCAAGGGCATGAGGAATTGCACCGACTCCTGCAGGTGGATCGCCTGTGACCACATGTCGAGCGAGCTCGCGACCAGGCGGGTCGTTCCGATCGCTCCGCAACCCACGAAGATCTTGTCGGCGTGGAACGTCTCGACCTCCCCGGTCGATTGGTTTCGCGCGACGACGTGAGGTCGTTCGTCCTCCTCGCCGAGCCTCAGGGCGACGTAGCCGCCGATGTAGGTGATCCGACCATCCGCGATCAGCTGGTCGAACGTCTGGGCGGCCGAGTAGACATACGAGTAGGGGCATCCCGTCATGCATAACCCGCACGACACGCAGGCTGTGCCGCGCAGCGCAAGCCGGCCCTTGCCCACGATGACGCCTTGGCGGCGAACCTGGAGCCGGTGGCGCTCGTAGCGATCGAGGATCCGTGTCGAGTTCTCGCTGAGCGGGGGCAGCGGGTCGGCCGGACCCCAGAGCGGGAAGTACTCGGCGAGGTCGTCGTGCTCACCCGAGTAGGGAATCGTCGCGAGGATGGCCCGGTAATCGGGCTCGAGTTCGTGACGGGCGAACGGCCAGTCGGCGAAACTGGCGGCGCTGTAGACCATCGTCTGGGCGCCCCAGGTGTTGGTGAAACCGCCGTAGGCGCCGGAGACGACGTGGGTGTTGACATCGCCCTGGCCAGTGACGCCTTCGAGCTGGCCGAAGTCATCGAAGGGAAAGGAGGAGCCGTAGTTCCGCTTCTCGGGCAGCCGATGCGCCCTGGTTGGGGTGGCCACCTGGCTGATCGTCTGCACGTCCGACGGCGACCACCCGCCGGGCTCGCTCTGCGACATGCGCAGCCGTGCGGCCTCATTGGCCTCCTCCAGACGCCCTCCGACGTCGAGGACACGGATGGTGACACCCGGCAGTGCGCTGAGCGCGATTGCCGCGCCCGCAGCTGCGGGGCCCGAGCCGACGATGAGGACGTCCATCGCGGCTTCCTACGCCCCGACCAACCGAGAGAGGGACGTCCAGCACGCAACTCTCATCGCAGGCGGCCAA
>JADGOJ010000070.1 GCA_017883045.1 Acidimicrobiales bacterium | reverse complement strand
ACCACGGTCACGAGCTCCATCCCTTCGTGGCGAGTTCGAGCGACTTGGTCGGTGCCGCGCGCAGCCTGAAGATCTCCTTGACGAGCACCGGCGTGGCGACGAAGAGCACGATCGCCGATTGGATGACCGTCGCCAGATCGAGGGGGATGCCGGTGCTCGCCTGCATCGCGCGACCACCGACGCCGAGCGCCGCGAAGAGCAGCGACGACAAGACGATTCCCACGGGCCGGTTGCGCCCGAGCAGGGAGACGGTGATCGCGGTGAAGCCGATGCCGGCACTGCCGATCAGGAAGCCGCCGTCGATGAAGTGCGTGGTGCTCGCGGCCTGGGTGATTCCGGCGAGGCCCGCCATGCCACCCGAGATCAGGAACACGAGCACCATGACCACGCGGGCGTTGATACCCGACGCGCGGGCCGCGGAGGGATTCGCGCCCGTGACCCGGAAATCGAAGCCGAGCGAGGAGCGGTCGAGGAACCACCATGCGAAGACCACCACCGCGAGGGCGACGAAGACGCCGTAGTTGACGCGCAGTCCCGAGCTCGTCCCAAAGAGCGGCGCGAGTTGTGACGACGGGTCCATGGTTCGAGAGATGTCGTTCTGCTGACCCGGCTGCTGGAATGGGGTTACCAGAACGGAGAAGAGCAAGAAGGCGTAGATCACGTAGTTGAACATGATGGTCACGATCACTTCGTGGGCACCGGTGAAGGCCTTGAGGATCCCGGGCACGGCGCCCGCGAGCATCCCGCCCGCGATCCCCGCCAGCAACGTGAGCGGGAGGTGCAGCACCATCGGCATGTGCAGCATGGATCCGACGACGGCGCCCGCGATGCCGCCCAGCACCGCCTGGCCGTTGGCCCCGATGTTGAAGATGCCCGTCTGGAAGGCGATGCCCACGCCCATGCTCGCGATCATGAGCGGCGTGGCGTAGGTCAGGGTCTCCGAGATCGGGGTCATGGTCTCGGTCCAGTTCCTCCCCGAGACGATCGAATGCCACAGGCTCGTCGGATCGATGATCGATCCGGTGAACATGGTCCGGTACGCGGCGCCGACATTGTCGAACGTGATCTTCAAGGCGTGTCCCGGGCCGCCCCAGCCGTGGAAGAGCCCCCGCCACGCGTCGAGGACCGATGCGGTCGTGGTGATGATGATGAAGGCGCCCACCGAGAGACCCAGGAGAATCGCGAACGCGGTCACGACGGCGGGGCTCTTCGAGGTGAATCGAACCCACAGCGACGGTCGAAACTCGGTGGGGGCGACGTCAGTCATGCGCCGGCTCCGCGATCGAGCCGGCCATCAGCAGACCGATTGTCTCACGGCTCGTCGAGGGGTCGACGATGCCGCTGATCTTGCCCGAGTACATCACGGCGACCCGATCGGCCAGCGCCAGCACCTCGTCGAGTTCGGACGAGACGACGAGGGCACCGTTGCCCTCGTTGCGGTGCTTCACCATCTGGCGATGCACGTACTCGATCGAGCCAACGTCGAGGCCGCGGGTCGGCTGGGACGCCACGAGGAATTCCAGGGGCCGAGAGAGCTCGCGCGCGACGATCACCTTCTGCTGGTTGCCGCCGGAGAGCGAACTCAGCGGTTCGCGAATCGACGTGGCGCGGATATCGAACTCCTTGACGATCCTCCGCGCGCTCTCGTCGACGGCGGCCAGGTTCCGCGAGCCGTTCTTCGCGAAGGGCGCGCGGCGTGGAGTATTCAGGACGAGGTTGTCCGCGACCGACATCGACATCACGAGACCGTCGCGCTGTCGGTCCTCGGGGATGTGCCCGAGTCCGGCGTCCAGGGTCTCGCGCGGTGTGGCGTGGGTGATGTCGCGGCCGTGGAGCGTGATGGAGCCGGACTCGACCTTTCGCATGCCGGCGATCGCCTCGACGAGTTCGGTCTGCCCGTTCCCCTGCACTCCGGCGAGCGCCATGATCTCGCCGGCCCGCACGTTCAGCGAGACGCCGTTGACCGCTATCAGACCGCGGTCGTCGCGCACCACCAGGTCGCGAACCTCGAAGACGTCCTCGCCGGGTGCGAACGGCGACTTCTCGACGGTCAACTCGACGTCACGTCCGACCATCAGCGATGCGAGGTGGGCCTCGGAGTCGGTGGGTTGCGCGGTCCCCACCACGCGGCCATCGCGAATGACGGTGATGACGTCGGCCACCGCCTTCACCTCCTTGAGCTTGTGCGTGATGAAGAGGATCGACTTGCCCGCATCGGTGAGCGAGCGCATGATCGTCATGAGGGCGTCGATCTCCTGGGGGGTCAGCACCGCCGTCGGCTCGTCGAGGATGAGCAGTTCGGCGTCGTGGCTCAGGGCCTTGAGGATCTCCACGCGCTGTTGAATGCCCACCGCCAGGCCTTCGACGATGGCGTCTGGATCGACCTCGAGATTGAATTCCCTGGAGACCCGTCGGATGTCGTCGGTCGCACGCTTGTAGTCCACCCGATTCAACGATTTCGTGGGCTCGAACCCCAGCACGACGTTCTCCGCCACGGAGAAGACCGGCACCAGCATGAAGTGCTGGTGCACCATGCCGATGCCGCGGCGAACGGCCTCGCCCGAGTTCGAGAACTTCGTCGCAACGCCGTCGATCAGGATCTCCCCCTCATCAGGGTGGAGGAGTCCAAAGAGCACGTTCATCAGCGTGGTCTTTCCAGCGCCGTTCTCGCCCAGGAGCGAATGTATTTGGCCTGGTTCGACGGTGAGGCTTATCTGATCGCATGCGGTCAGGGACCCGAATCGTTTGGTAACACCGCGCAGCTCAAGCCTCATCAAAGTTCATCGTAGTCATGACAAGGGCCCGGGTCACGATGACCCGGGCCCTTGTGATTCATGTGGCGCCGTCGAACGGCGATGGCGTCAGTGTGCCGGGTACTTGTTCGGGTTGACCGATATCGTGCCGGCAATGATCCCCGCCTTCGCGGCGGCGATCTTCGCCTTCAACGCAGCCGGAACCTTGATGCCGCCGTACTGAAGTTGCGTGCCGTTGTTCTTCAGCGTGCCGACGTAGATCCCACCCTTGAAGGTCCCGTTGGCAGCCGAAAGAACGGCGGCCTTCACCGAGGGCTCAACACCCTTGGCGACGGTGCCGACGAACCATGGGCAGTCGGCCGCGTCCGCGACACAGCCGTTGCTGTCAACCCACATCACACTGTGGCCGACGCCGGCCTGCTTGGCCGCAGCAACCGAGCCCAGACCCACGGATCCAGCGACCGGGAAGACGATGTCGGCTCCCTGGGCGAAGAAGTTCGCCGTGATGGTCTTGCCAGCCGTCTGGTCGGTGAAGTTACCGGCAAACGAACCCTTGCCGTCACACTTGGCGAGGCTGCACGCACCCGCCGCAGGCGTCCAGCCCAGAGCTTTCACCGCGTAGCCGTACTTCTGGTCGTAGTAGCGAACACCAGCGACGAAACCGTTCATGTACAGGGTCACCGACGGGAACTGCATGCCACCGTACGTCGCGACGGTTCCGGTCTTGGTCATTCCTGCCGCGAGCATGCCACCGAGGAAGCCACCCTGGTCGGTCTGGTACTGCATGCCGAGCACGTTCTTGGACTTGGTCACGGGAGCGTCGTCCACGATCGCAATCCTCTGGTGCGGGTGGGCGTTACCGGCCTTGGCCGTCGCCGCGTCCATCAGGAAGCCGACGGTGATGATGACGCCGCAGCCCTTCTGGATGAAGCTGTTGATGTTCGGAACGTAGTCGGCTGACGACGTCGACGACAGATACTTGATCGTGATGTTCTTGTTGACCTTCTTCGCATCTTCGAGACCCTTCCAAGCCGAAGCGTTGAAGGACTTGTCGTTGATGCCACCAGTGTCCGTCACAACACAGGCCAAGAACTTCCCTGCGGCTGTCGCGGCCGTTCCAGCAACACTGACCGTCAGCGTTCCCAGTACGAGCGATGCGGCACCCAGCGTCATTGCGAGGCGACGAATGCTCCCCATGTGCTTCTCCCTTATCCATAGTCAGTCCTCAACGAGGGCTGTCTGAGCACCTGATGCGGCCCACAAAACCCGCCTCAAGTGATCAGATGCTTGTCAATTCTGAGACTAGCCCTGAACTTGACAGGAAGTCGGGTCAGGGTGCGCAGAGTGGCTGGACGTTTCTCCCTGGCGAACAGGGGATCAGTGCTTCGCAGCCCGCCCGGTGTGGCCGGGCAGGGTGAAGCTGATGGCCAGCGCGAGCAGCGTGATCACGGCTGAGATCTGGAAGGCCCGCTGGTAACCGGCGACCAACGCCGAGGCCGCACTGCCCGTTCTCATTGCGGCGACCGTGCGGTCCGCGGCGACCGTGCCCAGGATGGCGAGCGACAGCGAACCCCCGACCTGGCGCGCGGTGTTGAGGACCCCCGAGGCGAGGCCCGCGTCGGCCCGGTCGACCCCGGACGTGGCGGCCATCGCCAAGGGCGAGAAGAGCAGCCCCATGGCGAAGGCGCAGATCATCGAGGGGGCGAGGATCGAGCCCCAGTACGAGCTCTCGACCTTGATCATCGAGAGCCAGAGGAAGCCGAGCGTGGCGAACGTCGCGCCGACGAGCAACAGGGGACGCACCCCGGTCCGAGCGAGGATCCGCGAACTGATCTGGGCGCCCGCGATGATCGAGATCGCCATTGGCAAGAAGGCAAAGCCGGCCTTCACCGGGCCGTAGCCCAGGAGGTGCTGGTAGTAGAAGGTCAGGAAGTACCACATCGCGAAGAAGGCCCCTCCGACGAGGAACATCACGACGTTGGCCGTCGAGAGCGGTCGGGAGCGGAAGATCCGAAACGGCACCAGTGGGTGCGAGGCGATTGCCGCTTCCCAGAAGAGGAAGGCGACCAGTCCGACGGCTCCGCCGATGAACCACTCGAGAGTCGTCGTCGACGTCCAGCCCGCGGTGGTCGTGTTCACCACGCCGTAGATCAGCGCGGCCAAGGAGCCGGTGACCAGCACCGCGCCGGTGATGTCGAGCTTCACCGCGGCGTCGCGGTTGCGCATCTCGCGCAGGTACATCGCGGCGACGATCGCGGCGACGATGCCGAAGGGGACGTTGATGAAGAAGACCCAGCGCCACGTGGCCCAGCCGGTCAGCAACCCGCCCAACAGTCCTCCGACGGCGCCGCCGGCGCCGGCGACGGCGCTCCACGCGCCGATCGCCTTGGGTAGGCGAGCGCCGTGGAAGGTCGTCACGATGATCGTCAGGGTGGCCGGCGAGAGGATCGCGCCGCCCAAACCCTGCATCGCCCTGACGGCCACCATCTGGGTTCCCGTGGCGGCGAAGCCCGCGCCGATGCTCGCCAGCGAGAAGATGAAGAGTCCCGTCAAGTAGACGCGTCGTCGACCGAAGATGTCGGCTGCACGTCCGCCGAGCAGGAGGAATCCGGCGAAGGTCAGCACGTAGGCGTTGACGACCCACTGGGCGCTCGAGACGGTGAAGTGCAGGTCGCGACCCATGCGCGGCAGCGCGACGTTGACGATGGAGACGTCGAGCACGACCATGAACTGAGCGATGCACGCGATGGCGAGGATTATCCAGTCCGGGGCGTGGCGGTGCGGGGATTTCGCCTTCTTGAACCGCTTGGTCTTCTCGGACATGGAGCGAGTGTACGGGCCAAGCGTGGCCTTCGCGACCCCGACGGCGACGACCGGCGTCGGCATTTCGGCAACACTAGAAGGCATGGCAGCCCAGTTCATCTTCACCATGCGAGACCTTCGACGCTTCTATCCGCCGGACCGCGAGGTCCTGAAAGGGATCAACCTTTCCTTCTACCCCGGCGCCAAGATCGGCGTCATCGGGTCCAACGGATCGGGCAAGTCGTCGCTGCTGCGCATCATGGCGGGCCTGGACGACGGCTACACGGGCGAGGCCCGCCTGACCCCGGGCTTCAGCGTCGGCTTCCTGCCCCAAGAGCCCCAACTCGACCCGACCAAGGACGTGGTCGGCAACGTCGCCGACGGGATCGGCGAACAGCGCGATCTGCTCATCCGCTTCAACGAGGTCTGCGCGGCCTTCGCCGATCCCGACGCCGACTTCGACGCCCTGTTGAAGGAGCAGTCGGACCTCCAGACCAAGATCGACGCGGCCAACGCGTGGGACCTCGAGCGAACGCTCGAGATCGCCATGGACGCGTTGCGTCTGCCGCCCGCTGACGCCGACGTCACGAAGCTCTCGGGTGGCGAGCGCCGCCGCGTCGCGCTCTGTCGCCTCCTGCTCTCCAAGCCCGATCTCCTGCTCCTGGACGAGCCGACCAACCACCTCGACGCCGAGTCGGTCGCGTGGCTCGAGCGCACGCTCCAGGACTACAGCGGCACGGTCGTCGCGATCACCCACGACCGCTACTTCCTCGACAACGCCGCCTCGTGGATCCTCGAACTCGACCGGGGGCGGGGCATCCCGTGGGAGGGCAACTACTCCTCGTGGCTCGAGCAGAAGCAGGCCCGTCTCGCCCAAGAGGAGAAGTCCGACAAGGTCCGCCAGGCCGCGCTCGAGCGCGAATTGGAGTGGATCCGCATGTCGCCACGCGCGCGCCAGAGCAAGGGCAAGGCGAGGGTGAGCGCCTTCAACGAGCTGGTGGCGGAGTCCGAGTCCGCGGACCGGCGGGCCGACAAGCTCGAGATCTTCATCCCGCCGGGCCCGCGCCTCGGCGACGTCGTGGTGAACGCCGTCGACATCTCCAAGGGGTACGACGACCGCCTGTTGATCGAGGACCTCTCGTTCCTGCTGCCGCCCGGCGGGATCGTGGGGGTCATCGGCCCCAACGGGGCGGGCAAGACCACCCTGTTCAAGATGATGATCGGCCTCGAGAAGCCCGACAGCGGGACCATCGAGGTCGGTTCGACCGTGTCGTTCGCCTACGTCGACCAGTCCCGGGACAGTCTCACGGGCGACGCCTCGGTCTTCGACGAGGTCAGCGAGGGTCAGGAGCACATGGTCGTTGGCGGCCGCGAGATACTTGCCCGAGCGTACGTCGCGAGCTTCGGCTTCAAGGGCAGCGATCAACAGAAGAAGGTGGGCGAGCTCTCGGGCGGCGAACGAAATCGCGTGCAGCTCGCCAAGGTGCTGCGCAGCGGCGGCAACGTGCTGCTGCTCGACGAACCGACCAACGACCTCGACGTCGATACGCTGCGCGCACTCGAGGATGCACTCCTCAGCTTCCCGGGCTGTGCCGTGGTGATCAGCCACGACCGCTGGTTCCTCGACCGGATCTCGACCCACGTCCTCGCCTTCGAGGGTGACGCCGTGGTGCGCTGGTTCGAGGGGAACTTCTCGGACTACGAAGCCGAGCGGCACAAGCGCCTGGGCACCGACGCCGATCAGCCCCACCGTCTGCGCTACAAGCCAATCAGCCGCCCATAGTGGTTGCCGAAGGCATGGCGTATCGTGATACTGCCTTCGCGCGGTGCCGTGTCGCGTGAAGTGGGTGAGGATGATCCCGTGATTGCTCGAAGTGATTGTGTGGCGCTCGACGAGGGCGACGAGCTGGCCGACCTTCGCCAGGAGTTCACGCTGAACGAGGATGAGATCTACCTGGACGGCAATTCGCTCGGCCCGGTCTCACGCGCGGTGCGAACTCGGGTCAACGAGGTCATCGACAACGAGTGGGGGCACGGCCTCGTGCGCAGTTGGAACTCGGCGGGTTGGATGGCGGCCCCGACCCGGATCGGCGACCGCCTGGCGCCATTGATCGGCGCCCAGCCCGGCGAGGTGCTGGTCGCCGACACGCTCACGTTCCTGCTGGCCAAACTGGTCGGCGCGGCACTCGATCAGCGACGTGAACGTCACGTCGTCCTGACCGACGTGGCCAATTTCCACTCGGACATCTACATCATCCAGGCGATGTGCGCGCGAGCGGGTCGACCCATCACCGTCAAGACCATCGACCGCAACACGCTCGAGCGCGAACTGAACGACGACGTCGCGCTGGTCGAACTGACCCAGGTGGACTACCGGACCGGGGAGTCGCTCGACATGAAGGGCATCACCGCGAAGGTCCACGCCGCCGGCGCGTTGATGCTGTGGGACTTCGCGCACTCCGCCGGCGCCGTGCCGCTCGACGTCACCGACGCCGGCGTGGACTTCGCCGCGGGATGCGGCTACAAGTATCTCAACGGCGGGCCGGGCGCACCGGCCTTCATGTACGTGCGAAAGTCCTGGCAAGGCATCCTCGAGAACCCGCTGCCCGGTTGGCTCGGCCACGCCCGGCCCTTCGACTTCGAGTTGAAGTACGAGCCGGCCGAGGGCATGCAGGCCTTCGTGACGTCGTCGCCGTCGATGATCGCCCTGGCGGCCCTGGACGGCGCCCTCGACGTGTGGGACCGCGTCTCGATGGCCCAGGTCCGCGCCAAGAGCCTCGCCCTGACCGACCTGTTCATCGCACTCATCGACGAGCGCCTGGCGGGCGTCTTCGACATCGTGACCCCGCGCGACCATGCGCGCCGCGGCAGCCAGGTGGCGCTCGCGCACCCCGAGGGCTACGGCGTCATCCAAGCGCTGATCGAGCGTGGCGTCATCGGCGACTTCCGCGCCCCCGACATCTGTCGCTTCGGCTTCACGCCGTTGTACCTGCGATTCGTCGACGTCTACGACGCGGTCGATCGCATCGTCGAGATCATGACGGATGGCTCATTCCGCGACGGGAGATACAAGGCTCGCCTCGCCGTCACGTGATCGTGGCTACTGCGAGAAGATGACGGTCCGGTCGCCGACGAGCGCGACCCGGTCCTCGGCGAGGAGTCGCACGGCCCGCGAGAGGACGCTCTTCTCGATGTCGCGACCGAGTGACACCAGGTCCCCGGGACGGCGCGCGTGAGAGACCCGCACGATGTCCTGTTCGATGATCGGGCCCTCATCGAGGTCGGAAGTGACGAAGTGGGCCGTCGCCCCGATGAGCTTGACGCCGCGCTCGTAGGCCTGGTGGTAGGGCTTGGCCCCCTTGAACCCGGGCAGGAACGAGTGATGGATGTTGACCGCTCGGCCACTCAAGTAGGAGCAGAGTGAAGGCGAAAGCACCTGCATGTAGCGCGCGAGCACCACGAAGTCGACGTCGTAGCTCTCGATCAGTCCACGGAGTTGGGTTTCGGCCGATTCCTTGGTCGAGGGCGTCACGGGGATCTCGAGGAAGGGGACCCCGTGGCGCTCGGCGAGCGGACCGCAGTCGGGGTGGTTGCTCACGACCGCGGTGATGTCGAGCGGAAGGTCGCCCTGCTCGCGGCGATAGAGGAGGTCGGCGAGGCAGTGGTCGAACTTCGACACCATGATGAGCGCCCTGCGCACGACGTCCTCGAGCCGAACCCCGAGCGTCGGGGAGAACGCGTCGAGGGACTTCAAGAGCTGGTCGCGAACTTCGTCGACGTCGCCGCGCTCGGTCTCGAATCGGGTGCGCATGCAGAACTGACCGGTGACCGGATCGGTGAACTGATCGTTCTCCACGATGTTGCCCTCGAGCGCGACGATGGCCGAACTCGCGGCGAGCACGATGCCCGGCGCATCCGAGCACTGCAGCGTCACGACGTAGGTGAACATCAGGACTCCCTCGTCAACTTTGGTCAGACATGAGTGTACGGTCCGAATCCAAACGTCCGGAGCCGAACGCGCGAAGACGAAGTCAGTGCGATCCCGCGCGCTGCGCTAGGACTTGTACGAGTAGAACCCCTGGCCCGACTTTCGCCCCAAGAGTCCGGCCTGGGTCATTCGCGACAGCAGCGGCGGCGGGGCCAGGTGGGATTCCTTGAACTCCTCGTACAGCGATTCGGCGACCGCCAGGGTGGTGTCGAGTCCGATGAGGTCGGTGAGGGCCAACGGACCGAGGGGATGGGCGCAGCCCAGCACCATGCCGGTGTCGATGTCCTCGGCACTGGCGAAGCCGGTCTCCAGCATCCGGATGGCGGAGAGCAGGTAGGGGATCAGCAGGGCGTTGACGACGAAGCCGGCGCGGTCCTTGGAGGTGATGACCTTCTTGTTGAGCGACTCGATCGCGAACTCGTGCACCCGTGCGGTGGTCTCGGCACTGGTGAGCAGCGACGAGACCACCTCGACCAGACGCAGCACCGGCACCGGGTTGAAGAAGTGCATGCCGATGACCTGCTCGGGACGCCTGGTGACCATCGCCAACTTGATGATGGGGATCGACGAGGTGTTGGTGGCCAGAATGGCGCGGGGGTCCATCACGACGGCGTCGAGCTTCTCGAACACCGCGATCTTCGTGGCCTCGTCCTCGGCGACCGCCTCGACCACCAGTTCCCGGTCCGCGAGCATCGCGTAGTCCTCGCCGAAGGTCAGGTTCCCCCGGGCCCGATTGGCCTCGTCCTCGGGCACCTTGCCGGCGGAGACGGCTCGCGTCAGCGACTTCTCGATGCGTGCGAGGCCCTGGGCGACCGCCGTGGCGTCGCGCTCGATCACGATGACGTCGGCTCCGGCCCGCGCCGCCATCTCGGCGATGCCCGAACCCATCAGGCCACAACCCACCACGCCAATGCGATCCATCTGGACCTCCCTGTCCTTCGAGTCGTCGATTGCCCGACGGCAAAGTCTACGCCCGCGACCTCGACGATCCCGGGGGAGCGAATGGTGACGAAAGCCATCTCTTGGGAGAGAGTCGGCCCAGGGCCTGACTACGATTGAGCCCAACTGCGTCGTGCGACGCACCCGAGACCTGATTGAGGAGCCGGTGAATCCATGGACACGGTAAGCGTCATCGTCGAAATCCCGCGTGACAGCCACAACAAGTACGAGTACGACCACAAGACCCACGCGATCATGCTCGACCGCCATCTCGTGGTCTCGATGGGCTATCCCGCCGAGTACGGCTTCATCCCCGACACTCTCGGCGGCGACGGCGACGCCCTCGACGTGCTCGTGCTGACCGAGTACCCCACGTTCCCGGGATGCCAGATCGAGGCGAAGATCCTCGGCATGTGCATCATGACCGACGAGAAGGGCGAGGACGCCAAGCTCATCGGGGTGCCGGCGTACGACCCGAAGTGGAAGGACGCCACGGACATCCAGGACGTACCGAAGAACGTCCTGGACCGGATCAGTCACTTCTTCACGGTCTACAAGGACCTCGACGAGGGCAAGTGGTCGAAGGTCGAGCACTACGTGGGCCGAGCCGAGGCACTGGCCGAACTCGAAGCGTCGCGAGCACGATTCCAGGGTTGAGCCTCGCGCTCGAGATGGTGGGCGAATGACGACGATCGATGACTCGCGCGACGGCGCGTCGATCGACGCCCAGACTCGACAGCTTCTGGCGATAACCCAATCGCTGTTCTTCCTGTCGCTCGCGGTGTGCGTGCTGATCTACCACGGCC
>JADGOJ010000013.1 GCA_017883045.1 Acidimicrobiales bacterium | reverse complement strand
TGCCCGCATCGACAGAGCCGGATCGACTTGTCAGTCGGGATCGTCGACTCCTTCTTCCAGGTCTGCGACTCCCCCATTCTGAGCGGATGATGCGCTTGCGAACGAGCGGGACGCCACCCTCAACCATTACGGACCATCCCTTCGAACGCTGATGGTGAGACCTGGTGGCTAAGTGCTCGCCTGCACGACAGGAGGGAGGTACTCGAACGAGGGCCCCACGGAAGTGAGTCCGTCATCATTGGGCATCTGCATCAACTCTCGCGCCCGATCGCGCAGCTCCATCATCTCGGAGATCGCATCGGACAATTTCGCCTGCTCCCCGTTGAAGGCGCGGTGCAGGAGCCGCAACATGTCCGAGTAGAGCTGATTGAACTCGGACATCGTCGCGCGCTCGTCGCTGCCCTCGGGGTAGTCCTCGGTGCGCGGGTTGCCTCGCATGGGGTAGACGGCATCCCAGTCGACGATGAAGGGGTCGCCCGTCGGTCCGGACTGGGGTGTATCGCCTCGTTGGTACGAGCGGCCCTGGGCGATCTCGCTGAACCGGAAGTAGTGCGCGACCTCATCGCGATCGGGGTGGAACATGTCGCGGTCGCCATCCCACACTTCGGCGTGCTTCAGACCCTCGCCCTGCTCCTCGATCTCGTCGATCGCAACGAGGGCCGACGCCAAGTCGTACACGGGCACGACGCGGCGGTCGCCCCTGAACGAGAGCACCTCGGGAGTGACCTGAAGCTTCGGGTCGCCACAAAACACCGCCTTCTCCCCGAGCGCCGCGCACAGGGACTTGAACCCATCTTCAATAGAGCCGTAGAACTGGCCAATGGTCTCGTACCCCTCAGCCTCGGGTCGGGCGTCGGAACCCTCGGGCTTCTCGATCCGCATGAACGTCTCGATCGCCTCGGGCGAGAAGCGCGCGAGCGGCACGAGGATACTGTTGTCGCTGTGCGGCAGGGGCGTCGGATAGTTGGCGATGAACTCCGGATCGTCGACGACGGGTCTGCCACCGATGGCGTTGAGCAGGTTCGCCGCCAGCGTCATGTGGAGCATCTCTTCGAACAGCACCGACTTGATCAGGTCGACGCTATCCCGATTGCTCCCCGGCACGATCGAGTAGAGAGCACAGAAGTAGGGCGGCAGGGTCGCGTGCTCGAGTTGGAGGGCTATCTGCAGGTGTCGACGCAGGTCGTCAAGGGTGGTGATATCCGAATCGTTCATCTTCTCCCGATCCTCAAGAAATGCGGGCAATGCTGGCAGGACACCGTGGAGCCTACTGAGATTGGACTTGGGGCGGATGGTGTTCGCGGGCGACGGCGCGAGGGCCGATCTTGCGACCATCGGCTTCGAGGAGACCTCGACCTGCGGAAGAACGGAAGTTCATTGTCCCGGTTCGATTCTCGCGACTCCAGCGATCGGGGCCGACCGGCCAATCGGTTGAGAGCACTCTCAGCAATGGGGCCCGAAAGCGGCGAGTCGCGACCGATGGTTGCGACGTCGCGTCGCGGTCGCTTCGCGACTCGACGAGCGCTCGGGGCCTCCTTTGGCAATGGCCGTGGCGCAGTAGCAGGAACCTACGGGTCGGAGCGAGGTCGACAACTAGTGTTTGTGGAGTTCATTCGGGCGAGAGATGCGCGTCCAAGGACGATGATCACAAGGGAGTCTTGGATTCGTGCACGCCGCCGGGGTCCGCTCACGACCTGCCCGAATCAACGTGCCCTACTGGCTTCCCTTGCTGCTCGGCACGGTCGGTTCTCTGGGGACGGTGCTGGCGGCGGCGACCGTCGGGTCGAACCCGCGTCCGCATAGTTACCAGTGGTGGCTGCGCCTGCCCGAAGGGAGCTACCTCCTTGCCCACGTCCTCTTCTACTCATCGGTCGCGCTGCTGACACTCGGTTGGGCCGGGCTCGGAAGTCACGCGCTCAGGGGGGAGTTGACATCAACTCGCGCGTGGATCGCTCTCGCGCTGTGGGGATCACCCCTCATGGTGGGTTCGCCGGCCTTCGGTCGTGACGTCTACAGCTACGTTGCGCAGGGTGAGTTGGTCCGACGCGGCCTCAACCCCTATCTGGTCGCACCACGGGTGCTCGGGAACGGGCCGCTCCTCTCGTCGATCGCCCACGTGTGGCACAACACCACCTCGCCCTACGGACCGCTCTTCGTCGAGCTGACGCGGATCCCCGTGGCACTCAGTGGTGGTTCCCTGATGGCCCAGGTCATCGCCTTTCGCGTCCTGGAGTTCGCTGGTGTCGTTCTCTTGATGACCACCCTGCCGGTGGTGGCGCGCCACTTCGGCGCGGACGCCGGCGTCGCGCTCTGGCTCGGCGTGCTCAGCCCGCTGGCGCTATTCAGCGCCGTCGCGTCGGCGCACAACGATACGTTGATGCTCGGGCTCATGGCGGCCGCGCTGGCTGTTGGACTTCGCGCCAGCAGGCCCTGGGCCGTCGTGCTCTTCGCCGTCGCCGCGACGATCAAGCTCCCAGCGCTGGCCGGGGTCATATTCCTCTACGCCGGTCCCTGGCGGGAGAGCGCGACGCGAATGCGGGCACGCCTCGCGCTCGAGGCGTTGGCCATCACCGCCGCGGTCGTCGTCGCGATCACCGGGCTCGCCGGGTACGGCTGGACGTGGCTCAGCCCTCGAGCCCTCAGCATCCCGACCCAGCTACGCGTCCTGACCTCTCCCACCGTCTCGGTCGGCGTGTTGCTCGGTGCTGCGGCGCACGCGGTGGGCCTCCACGCTTCGACTCGAAGCGTCGTCACCTACACCCGACAAGCCGGCGAGGTCCTCGGGGCGGCCTTGGTCGCGCTACTGGCGCTTGGATGCAGGGGGGCAAACGCGACGCGGCGTCTAGGCATCGCGCTGCTGATCGTCGTCATCTCGAGTCCCACCGTCTGGCCGTGGTACTTCCTCTGGGGCGTCACCGTGCTCGCGACCACCAGCGCGCAGCGATCGCGGTTCCTGATGCTCGTCGCCGGACTGGCGATCCTGCTCGTGGGCCCCGGGGGCTCGCCGATGCTCGGCGGCAACGGCTTCTACGTGTCGGGGACGATCGTCATCGCCGGCCTAGTCTGGTTCTTCGCCACGGGTCAGTGGCGAACGGTCATCGGGGGTGCGGATCATGTCGTCTGAGTCTTCGACGACGCTCACGAACGTAGGGCGGTGGTGGCACCGCACCCCGTTCGCGCCCGCAATCGCGCTCTACGTGGCCCTTCGCCTCGCGACGCTCGCGATCGTGGCCCTCGCCAACCTCTTCACCCATCACGGGCTGGTCAACGACCTCTCGATCTGGGACGGCGCCTGGTTCCTCAAGGCCGTCTACCACGGCTACCCGAGCCACCTGCCCATGGCCGGTGGCCACGTGCTGGCCAATCCGATTGCTCTCTTCCCCGTGTTCGCACTGTGCATTCGGTGGCTTTCGGACCTCACCACGCTTTCCGCGCCGGTCGTCGGTCTCTTGCTCAGTGCGCTGACCGGGCTGGTGGCGGTGGTCGCCGTGGGCAAACTGACGAGGGAGTTCACCGACCAGGAGAGGGCCGAGCGCGCGGCGCTGCTCTTCGCCCTTGCGCCCGGGAGCTTCGTCTTCAACCTCATCTACAACGAGGGCATGGTGATCACGCTCTGCGCGATGGGCCTGTTGGCGCTGCTGCGGCGACGGTGGGTCCTCGCCGGTGTCATCGGAGCGGTCGCCACGGCGACGTCACCAGTCGGCCTGGTCTTCGCGGCCAGCTGCGCGGTGTCGGCCCTGGCCGCCATTCGCGCGAAGCGCCAATGGATGGCGTTGGCAGCCCCATTGCTCGCGCCGATCGGCTTCTTCGCGTGGATGGGCTACCTCTGGGCGCACACCGGCAATCTGCGCGCGTGGCAGATCACGGAGCGCGACGGCTGGAACAGCTTCCCCTCACTGCTGTATCCACTGCGCATCCTCGGCAAGTTCCTCTCCAACCCGCTGTCGCCGACCATGACCGGGCAGATCCTGTTCTTCGGCACGGTCGTCAGCATCATCGGGCTCGTCGTCGTCTTCAAGCAACACCTGCCCATCGAGTTGACGACGTTCGCCACCTGCGCCGTACTGCTCTTTTCGACCGCGTCTCCGGTCGGGCTGCGACCCCGCTTCGTGATGCTGGCATTCCCGTTCACCATCGCCGCTGCGAGCAGGTGGAGCGGGACGCGCTACCGTGCGCTGCTGATCGTATCGGCGGTGCTGTTCGTCCTGATGAGCATCGAGACGCTCACCTCGTTCGCGGTGTTCCCGTGAGCAGTGGCGCCCCAAGGCTTTCGTCGCCACGAAGCGCTTACCGAAACCGCCCTCGTGGTTCAGTAACTTGAGTGTCTAGCGAACGACCCGCGAGGAGGGACATGGAGCAGGAACGCGCTTCCCAGTTGACTCGCTCGATCTGGACCTTCGTCTGGTTTGCGATCGTCTCGGTGGGCACCAACGCCTGGTGGTCGTGGGGCAGCTGGTCGGGCTTCAGCGTCGTCGGGCCGTGTATCACCCTGTTCGGTCTGGTGGGAATGATCGCGGTATGGACGGTCTCGCCAGCCCACCAGCGGACCTTGGAGCACGTCTCGTTCCTCGGGTCACTCGCTGCGGTGGCGCTGACCAACGGCCCGGTCCTGGCCACCACCAAGTTCTTCTACACCGACTCCGCCGCCTTCAACCAACTCGCCACGCAGCTCCTCGTGAAGGGGCACAACCCCTACGCCGCGACGTTCCGGGGCTCGATGCTGCAGTTGCGCCACCCTGCGGACTTCTGGACCTATACCCTGGGCGGTGGCCACGTGGACAAGGTCTCGTACCCGGCGGGATCGTTCGTCATCCAGGCCCCCTTCCAACTGCTGGGGTTGCATCACCTGGGCACCGACTGGCTCGACCTCTTCGCGTGGTTGGTGGCGGCGGTCATCTTGTACGTGGTGTCGCCCTGGTACGCCAAATGGCTCTCTCCCTTGCTCCTCCTGACCTCGTTGTTCACCTTCACGTTGGTCCACGGAGGGACCGACGCCCTGTTCGTCCCGTTCGTGATGCTGGCCGCCATGCGCTGGGACGACTTCGTCGTGCGCCTCGGACCGAGTTGGTCCAGATGGCTCGGACCAGTCGCGCTCGGTGTCGCCTGTTCGATCAAGCAGACCCCTTGGTTCACGGTCCCCTTCTTCGTCGTGGGCATCGCCCTCGAGTCGCGCCACCACGACGTTCCCGTGGCCCGAACCGTCCTGCGCTACGTCGGCCTCGTCGCCCTGCCGTTCGCGGCGATCAATCTGCCCTTCGTCATCTGGTCGCCGACGAAGTGGCTTCACGGCGCGTTCCTTCCGCTCACCCAACCTCTCGTCCCCGACGGCCAGGGCCTGGTGTCACTCGCCACTCACGGACTCGTGCGCGTGGTCCACCCACTCCTGCTTCAGTTGACCGGTGCACTCTTGATGGTGGCACTGTTGATCGGCTTCGTCGCGTGGTACCCCCGGCTCAAGCGCACCTGGCTGTTCGCGATCCCTCTCGTCCTCTTCGTGCCGGGTCGAAGCCTCTCGAGCTACCTCGTGGACTTCGTCCCCGCCGCGTTCGTCGCGGTGCTGACGACGGCGCCCGTGCCCGACGCCTGGACCGCCAACGCGCGAGCGAAGTTTCGCCGGGTCCTGGTCCTCGTGCCGGCGGCGCTCGCCGTCGGCTGCGCGGTGCTGGCGTTCGTCGGTCCTCCACTCTCGATGAGGGTCGATCACTACGGCACCACGAACGATGGTCAGTTCATGGGCCCTATGGAGCTCACGCTGACCAACAACACGTCCTCACCCATCGAGCCGCACATCATGGTCGTGATCGGCTCTGGTCATCCCGTCGGCTTCTGGACGCCGGCGACGTCGAAGGGGATCATCCTCGGGGCTCATTCGACGGTGACCTCGACGTTCCTGCCGCCGAAGTACCTCTTGGCGCCCCAGCAGTACGAGAACTGGCTCGTCGAGGCCCTGACCTCGTCGCCCGCGGCCCTGACCACGACGCCGGCGATCTCCTGGCCCTACGGATCGCGCTGACGACTCGACTCGCGCGGCGGGCTGGCAAGGCCAGGGCCGACTCATCACGAGCGGTCGCTCTGCGCGCGCCCCGCCTGGAACGGAGCGGCCGCCGACCTACAAGAAGTGGTGGAATCGCGTTCTTCGAAGTATGAAGGCGACCAGAGCCAGCAGGACGATCGAGACCGGCAACCAGACTCCGCGCTCGTGGGTGGACTTGGTGATCAGGTTCAGCACGACGGCGAGCGCCGAGCAGAGCAGCGTGAACCAGTAGAGGATCCGCAGTCTTCGACGAGGGAGCCGCTTGAACGGTCCCCGTCCGACCCGCGCGAACAGCGAGAGCAGCATGGTCACCAAGAGCACGACCGACGCGGCCGCGATGATCCGCCCCTGGGCCGGAAGGGCGCCGACGTGCCGTCCGCCTTGGGTGTAGGCGCCCCACGGCGCGCCAAGCGCGATGGCGATCTGGAAGGCGATGACGCCGACCAGAATGACAGCGACCAACCGGACCGCGTTCTTCACCGACAGCACATTGTCTCCTGACAGCCCCGCGCGCAGCGCGTGCGCACCCGTCCCCAACGTACCGCCGTTGCAAGGCGATGGTTCGCGGCTGGCTGGCTCTCGCGGCCCGCGCCACCATGCGCCCCCGATGGGGCAACCCCCGCGTCGCGGGCCGCTTCACGTTTCCACCGGATCGTTGGTTGCCCGAACTGGCGGCCGCGTGCAGTGACGCACCGGTCCGATCACTGGTGAAAGTCCGTCACCGTCAGCACGTCGAGGTTGTGGAAGTTCGACTGGCCATCGGTCAACTTCTGCATCTCTCGGGCGTGCTTGTCGGTCACCGGGTCGTGGGAGTTCTTCATCGCCTCTTCGCAGGAATCGAACTCGGCGATGATCACCTAGTGGCCCGGCCGGTCCCGGTCCGCCGCGATCGTGCCCTTCGACACGGTCTGGTCCCCGCCACGCTCCGCCTCAGACTCTTGGCGAGGGCTTGCAACTCTTCGATTCGCGAAGTCTCCAACTCGATCACCTGCAAGAATCCCGCCATCGCTCCCTATCGTTCGACGTGCCCAGAGACGCGGCAACCTGTCGGCAGCGCCAGATCCGTCGCTCGAGCCTCGACTCCCGGTCGTCATGGCAACGCGGTGCCCTGCGCGCCAGGGTCGTCGCCGCGAGGTCGCTGGCCTTCAGTCGTGGTTCGCGCTGGCCGGTCCGAAATCGGCCCGGATCTCCTCAGAGTGTTCGCCGAGCGTCGGAGGGGGTCGCCGCAGCGACACGTCGCTTCGGCCGTAGCGCAGCGGGCTTCCGGGAAGCTCGATCGCGCCCAGCGTCGAGTGCTCGGCCGTCCAGACGAGACGCTGTTGGCGGACCTGCTCGGTGGCGTAGACGCGATCGAACGTCTTCACCTCGCCAGCGGGCACCCCCGCCGCATCGAACGCGAGCAGCCATTCGCGCACCGTCCTGGTCGCGAGTCCAATGGCCATCAAGGCCTCGAGATCGTCAGCGTTCTCCAATCTGACGTCATTGGTCTCGAAGCGCGCGTCGTGCGGGTCGATCCCGACCAGCGGCGCGAAGCGACCCCAGATGGCGTCGTTGCCCACGGCGATGACGAGGGGGCCGTCACCCGCGACGAAGGCCCCGTAGGGGCAGATTGTCGGGTGGTTGTTGCCCGACAGGGGAGGGACCTCGCCGGCAATGAGGTACTTGGTTCCCTGGAAGCAGTGCAACGCGATCTGTCCGCCGAGCAGCGACGTCGACACCCGTTGACCCCGCCCACTCGAGGCACGCTCGACGAGACCGGCCAGGATGCCGATCGTGGCGTAGAGCCCGGCGCTGAGGTCGGCGATGGGCACCCCGACCTTCACCATGGGACCCTCGCGGGGGCCGGTGATGGACATCATCCCCCCTTCGGCCTGCAGGATCAGGTCGTAGCCGACGCGACGGCTGTCGGGCCCGTCGTCGCCGAAGCCGCTGATGGAGAGGCGAATCAAGCCCGGGTTCAGCGCCTCGAGCCGGTCGTCACCGAGATCGAGGCGGTCCATGACGCCGGGGCGGAAGTTCTCGACGATCACGTCCGCCCACTGAACGAGCTGCTCGATGAAGCCGCGTTCGTCGGGGTCCTTCAGGTCGACCGTGAGGCTTCGCTTGTTGCGGTTGGTGGAGAGGAAGTAGGTGCTCTCACGACCGGTCGCCGTGGTGACGAAGGGGGGTCCCCAGAGACGCGTGTCATCACCGCCGTGGGGCTGCTCGATCTTGATGACGTCAGCACCCAGGTCGCCCAGGATCATGGTCGCGTAGGGGCCGGCCAAGACTCGCGACAGGTCCAGCACGTGGATTCCCGCGAGCGGCCCGGCATTGGACCCTGCGCCCGTCGATTCGTCCTCGGCACTGCCCACGATGCAATCCAATCTTGATTCGCGCCGCTCATGGTGCGCGAGCGGTCCGTTTTTCGAGACTAACAGCAGGGCAATTCGTGGTCATCGCACACGTGCCCGGCGCGTTCGTCGCCGCCGAAGACGACGAACGTTCGGGTGGCTCCTTGGGCGCTGCCTACGCGTCGAGGTTGCGCGGGTGGTGACAGGCCACGAATCGCCCGGTCCGCAGTTCCACGAACGCGGGCTTGTCGGTTCGACACACGGCGGTCGCCACAGGGCATCGCGGGTGGAAGGCGCAGCCCGTGGGCCGGTCCGACGGGTCGGGCACGTCGCCACTGATCAGGATGCGCTCGCGGCGCGGAGCATCGGTGTCGTTCAGTTCGGGCACGACCGACAACAGCGCCTCGGTATAGGGGTGCAGAGGTTTCTCGTAGAGCACCTCGGCCTCGCCGAGCTCGACGATCTCGCCCAGGTACATGACGCCGACCCGGTCCGACACGTGACGCACGACGCCGAGGTCGTGGGCGATGAAGAGGTAGGTCAGCTTGAAGGTCTCTTGGAGGTCGGCCATCAGATTGAGTACCTGGGCCTGGACCGAGACGTCGAGCGCCGACACCGGCTCGTCGGCGACCACGAGCGACGGGTTCAGCGAGAGGGAGCGGGCGATGCCGATGCGCTGGCGCTGGCCGCCGGAGAACTCGTGGGGGTAGCGACGCAGCGAGGCGGGGTCGAGCCCGACGGTGGCGAAGAGCTCGCGGACGCGCTCGCCGATCTCGGCCTCGGTACCCACCTTGTTGATGCGCATCGGGTCGGCGACGATGTCGCCGACGGTGCGGCGCGGGTTCAACGAGGCGTAGGGGTCCTGGAACACCAGCTGCATCTCGCGCCGGTGGGGGCGCATCTGACGACGCGACAGTCCCGTGAGGGTGGCCCCGTTGAACTCGACGGTGCCCGACGTCACGGGGAGCAACTGCACGAGGCAGCGCGCCAACGTCGACTTGCCACATCCCGATTCGCCGACGATGCCGAGCGTCTCGCCGCGGCGCACCTCGAGCGACACGCCGTTCACCGCGGTCGCGACCGACCGCGCGCCGAGCTTCTTGCCCCGTGACGTGAAGCTCTTGACGATGTCGGTCGCTCTCAGCAGGACGTCGTCACTCACGACGCACCTCCCGCGACCGAGCGCGCGGAACGGATCGCCAGACGCTGGGCGTCGCTGAGCCAGCAGGCGTCGAGGTGGTCGCCCGGGCCGTGCAGCACCGGTCGCTCGTCGCAGATCTCCATCCTGTGCTCGCAACGGGGGCCGAAGGCGCAGCCCTCGGGCACGTCGAGGGGCGAGACCGACGTCCCCGGGATGGTGACCAGCCGGCGGTTCTTCGAGTCCACGCGCGGCACGGCGCCGAGCAGCCCCCAGGTGTAGGGGTGGCGCGGGTAGCGCACCACGTCGACCTCGGGGCCGATCTCGGCGGGGCGACCGGCGTACATGACGACGACCCGATGGGCCATCTCGGCGATCACGCCCATGTCGTGGGTGATGATCACGATCGACGAGCCGTAGGACTCCTGCATCTTGAGCATCAAGTCGAGGATCTGCGCCTGGGTCGTGACGTCAAGCGCCGTCGTCGGCTCGTCGGCGATGAGGAGCTTCGGATTGCACGAAAGCGCCATGGCGATGACGACGCGCTGGCGCATGCCGCCGGAGAACTCGTGGGGATAGTGGTCGACCCGGCTCTTGGGATCGGGGATGCCGACCTCGCCCAGCAGTCCGATGGCCCGTTCGCGCGCCTGCTGCTTGGTCATGTCGGTGTGGGCCCGGATCTGCTCGACGATCTGCCAGCCCACGGTGTACACCGGGGTCAGCGCAGTCATCGGGTCCTGAAAGATCATGCCGATGTCGCCCCCGCGCACGCTCTGCATCTCGCGGTCGGACAGGCCGAGGATCTCTCGTCCCTCGAACTTCACGCTGCCCGAGATCGTGACGTTCGAGTCGCGCACGAGACCCAGCATCGAGTACATCGCCACGCTCTTGCCCGAGCCGGACTCGCCGACGATGCCGAGGACCTCCTTCGAACCGACGTCGAAGGACAGGCCGTCGACGGCGCGCAGCGCGCCCTGGCGCGTGGCGAAGGAGACCCTCAGGTCGCGCACGCTCAGCACTGCGTCGCTCGGCGTCGTGTTGTCAGGCAAGTCGCACCCTCGGGTCGAGCCAGGCGTAGAGCACGTCGACGACGGCGTTGGCGAGCACGATGAAGAACGCGCCGTACATGACACAGCCCATCAGCACCGGCAGGTCGAGGTTCTGCAGCGCGTTGTAGGTCAGCATGCCGATGCCGGGCAGCCCCATCACGACCTCGGTCAAGAGCGCCGCTCCCCCGATCAGCGCGCCGAAGTCCAGGCCGAACAGCGAGACGATCGAGATCAGCGAGCAGCGAAGTGCGTGGCGCAGGAGGATCCGCCGCTCGGACAGGCCCTTGGCCCGCGCCGTTCGCACGTAGTCCTCGTTCATGGCGTTCACCAGTTCGGCGCGCAGCACTCTGGCGTAGATGCCCGCGTAGAGCGCCGCCAGCGTGAGCCAGGGGAAGAGCAAGTGCAGCGCCCACTGCCACGGATTCGTCGTTGGTGACACGTAGCCCGACGACGGCACCCAGGAGAAGATCGACGAGTGGAACTTGCTCTGGGTGAAGTAGTTGACGACTTCGCCGAGCCAGTAGGCCGGCACCGAGACTGCGGCGATGCCGACGAACATGATGAGGGGATCGATGAACTTACCCCGGTTCGCGGCGGCGACCACGCCGCCCAGCACGCCGACGATGAGCCAGATCACCGCCGCCCCGATGACGAGCGACAGCGTGACGGGGGCCGCCTGCAAGATCTGGGGAAGCACCCTGTCGCCCACGTTCACGTACGAGGTGAGGTCGTGCTTGATGAAGAGGTGCTCCATCATCAGCAGGTAGCGGATCGGGATCGGGCGATTCAGCCCGAAGGCGGCGCGGACCTGCTCGAGGATCTGGGGGGTCGCGCTGCGTCCGGCGATACGCGCAGCGGGATCGACGCCGGGAGTCGCGAAGAAGATGAGGAACACCATCACGCTGATGGCGAAGAGCACCAGCACCGCCGAGATCAGGCGTCGGATGATGAACGAGCGCATCTAGATCGATCCGCGCAGTTTGGCCTTGGGGTCGAAGGCGTCGCGGAGGCCGTCGCCGAAGACGTTGAGGGCGCCCGCGGTGATCACGATGCCGAGTCCCGGGGCGATCGCCACCCACGGTCGGGTGTAGAGCAGTCCGAGTCCGTCTTGGATGATCGTCCCCCAACTCGCGTTGGGGGGCTGGACGCCGATGCCGAGGAACGAGAGGGAGGACTCGGTGAGCATGTCGAACGCCACCATGAGAGGGAAGAACACGATGATGCTCGGCGCGACGTTGGGGAACACCTCCCTCGAAAGGATGTGCCAGTCCGAGGCGCCCGACCCGATGGCGGCCTGGATGAACTCACGTTCCTTCAACGACAGGACGATGCCCCGCAACGGACGCCCGACGTAGGGAACGAAGATCGCCCCGATGATCAAGATCGGCACCATCATCGATCCCGGCCCGATGTGCAGTGGTCCGATGTTCACGCCCGAGGTCAGCAGGATCACCGAGAGCGAGATGGCCAGCAGGTAGATCGGGAAGGCCCAGACGATGTCGAACAGGCGCGAGACGACCCAGTCGATGGCGCCGCCGAAGTAGCCCCCGGCGAGCCCCATGACGGTCGCCACCGCGCAGCAGATGACGGCCGAGACCGAGCCGATCAAGAGGCTCGCCCTGCCCCCGTACAAGAAGCGCGCGAAGACGTCGCGGCCCTGGTTGTCAGCACCCAGAAAGTAGTTCGTGAAGTGCCACGTCGGCCCGATCGGCGTCACGCCGTAGCCCGCCCCCTGGGTGTTGGCCTGTAGGACGCTGACCATCCGGCCGTTCAGCCTTATCCGACCCAGCAGATTCGAGCTGAAGGGATCCTCGTGGGCGATCTGGTGGGCGTAGACCGGGGCGAGGAGACAGGCGGTGACCATGAACGCCACAACCACCAGTGCGCCCATGGCCGCTCGGTTGCGTCGAAGCTGGCGCAGCGACGAGCGCCAGGGGCTTTCGGGGCCCCCGGCGCTCGTCGCTGTCCTCGTCAGCGGAGCCGCCGATGTCGGCGACTCACTGGTTGGTGCTACTTCACCCAAAGTTGGTCAACATACATGTAGAACTGGCGAGAGAACTGGTAGTTGCCGACGCGCTTGGACACGAAGTCGATCTGCTTGGGGTTGAACAGCGGCACCCACGGGGCTCCGGCCGACATCAGCTGCTGGTCGATCTGACCCCAGAGGGCGTTGGCGGCCGTGGGGTTGGTCAGCTCCAGCGCCTCGGCCTTGTTCATCTTGGCGTCGATGGCCTTGTTGCAGTAGCCCGCGATGTTGATGCTGTTGTCGCTACCCGGGTGGAAGGCCGAGCAACTCAGCAGCACCTTCAAGAAGTCCGACGCCGCGGGGTAGTCCTGGTACCACTGGGACAGGCTGATCTGGACCTTGTTCTTGGTGTTCTGGATGTAGGTGAACTGGATGTTGTTCGACAACGGCTTCAACGTCGCCTTGTAGCCGATCGAGTTGAGGACGCTCTGCACGTACTGACCGACCGCCGAGTTCACCGGGTCGTTGGTCACGACGATGCCGACCGCCATTCCCTTGGTTCCCGACGCCTTCACGAGGGCCTTGGCCTTGGCGAGGTCCGGGCCGTTGTACTTCGAACCCGTCCCCTTGTTGTAGGCGCAGGACTCCACGTAGCCGGGGAAGCCCGGGGGCAGGATGGTGCACGTCGGCGAGGCGAGCAGCTTGCCGCCGAACAGGCTCACCGCCGCGTTCTTGTCAATGGCGTAGTTGACGGCCTGACGAGCCTTGAGGTTGTTGAACGGTGCGATGTTGGTGTTCATCGGCAGGTACCAGTCCGCGGTCAACGAGTTGACGTGGAGCTGCGCGGCGTACTTCGTCGACAGCTGCTGGAGCCGGTCCGAGGGAAGCGCGTCAAAGACCCAGTCGCCCTGGCCGTTCTCCACCGCCGTGACCTCGGACTCGACCGTCGTGCCGAAGTTCATGTCGATCTCGTTGGGGTAGCCCTTGGGCTGGGCGGGCGCCGACCAGACCTTGAAGTAGGGGTTGCGCACCATCACGAGGCCGGTGTTGGGGTTGTACGACTTGAACATGTACGCGCCGGTGCCCGGGATCGGTGTCGAACCGGCGTCCTTCGCCGGAGCAGTGGCGGGCAGGATGGAACCGAAGGGTACGGCCAGCTGGTCGAGGAACTCCGCGTCCGGAGTGAGCAGGTTGACCGTGACCGTGTTGGTCGAGGCGTTCACCGCGACCCCGCCCTTCAACGTGCACGTCGCTGGCGTGGCCAGGCAGGCCGGACCGCCAACGATGACGTTGTACCACGAGCCCGCGTTGGGGTTCGACACCTTGAAGATCCGTTGGAACGACGACAGCACGTCATTGACGGTCACCGGCTTGCCGTTCGAGAACTTGATGCCCTTGCGCAGCTTGAAGGTGTAGGTCTTGCCGCCGTTGGTCACCTTGGGCAGCGCGACGGCGAGGTCCGGCACCACCACGAACGAACCGGCTCCAGTCACCTTCTGGAAGCTGACGAGGCCGTCGTAGGTGGCCTGGTACAACTGCCAATACTGCAGCGTGTAGTTCACCTGCGGGTCAAGGGTTCCACCGGCGGTCGAAGCCAGGAGCTTCAGCGTGCCACCAGCGTGCTGGGATTGGTACGTCGAGCTCGCGCCCGCGGTGGCGCCGGGCGCGGCTGCGATGACGCCGAACAGGCTCATAGCGAACGATGCCAAGAGCACCCCGATTCGCCGCGTGAACATAGGACGTGACATTGACTCTCCCCTTGTAGATGCTGCTTGGTGCTTCTCTCTCTTTACTACAGACTCACTGGTCGTGTTCGGCCAGGAACGACTCGACGACCTCGAGATAGTGCTCGGGCTCTTCCACGAAGGGCATGTGGCTCGAGTTCTCGAAGATCTCCCAGCGAACGTCGGAGATGTTGTCGAAGAAGGGCTGCACGGTGGCCGGGGTCGCCTCGTCGAAGCGGCCCGAGGCGAGCAGCGTCGGCGCCGTGATCAGGTGGACCCGGTCGACCACGGTCCAGTCCCTCAGCGTGCCGATACAGAAGAACTCGTTGGGTCCATTCATGGTGAGGTAGACCGTCGAGTCCTCGGCCATGAAGTCGGTCGTGCGCTGCACCTCGGGCGGGTTGGGCACCACCCGGCACACGTGGAGGTCGTAGTACACCTGTTGAGCGGCCAGGTACTCGGGATCGCTGGTGGTGCCCGCCGCCTCGTGGCGGTCGAGGACCTCTTCCACCTCGTGGGGCAGCTGCCCTCGCAGGACCTTGGCCTCGGACGCCCACAGCGCCATCGACGCCGGCGAGTTGCTGATGACGAGGGCCTTCAGTCCCGCGGGTCGGCGGATGGCGTGTTCGGCACCCAGCATCCCTCCCCACGACTGGCCGAGCAGGAAGTAGCGGTCGCTGATGCCGAGGGTCGCGAGCAGATTGTCGAGCTCGGCGAGGAACAAGTCAACGGTCCAGAAGTCGGCGCCCTTCTCGCGCAGCCGAGTGGAACGGCCCGCGCCCAGTTGGTCGTAGTGCACAACGGGACGACCGGTGTCCGCGATGCCGGCGATCGACAGGACGTAGTCGTGCGTACAGCCTGGACCCCCGTGCGCGACGACCAGAGGAGTCTTGCCCGACGAGAGGTCGCCGGTGACCCGGTACCACGTCTCCCATTCGCCAAAGGGCGCGACGCCCTCAATCACTTTTGCCGTATTCATGGCTCGACAGTAGATGACCGCGCGATGGCGTGCAATACCGCCCGCCACGGTCGCAGCATTCATCCGCGTCATCCCTGACGAAATTCACGCTCTGGTAACACGTCAGGGGGGATTCGACGCCACGACGGCGTCAGGGTCCGACAACGATGCAGCGACCTCGATCCCTTGATCACGGGACGTTGGCCACGCCGATCCCCGGTCCGTCGTGACGTCATCGACTCCGGCGCCAACGAATCGGCCTATCGACCTTTCGACCGACATCCGGCCGGCGAAGCCCCGATTAGTAGTCGGAGTGGCTCGCCGCCGATCCTGCCAGCACCGTGTACGTGACACCGTCATCTTTGAAACTGATCGTCGTCGGCCTCGACGTGGAACCAACCGTGGTCGGGACCGTGGTGGCCACCGACGTCGACGGCGTGGAGGTCGGAGCTGCAGCGGTCACGACACCGTTCGTGCCGGTCATCAACACGACTCCGGCTCCGAGCCCGAGTGTCAGCAGACTGGTCATTGTCCAAGAGGCAATTCCGTTGAACCTGCGCTTCATCTTCTCCTCCTTCATTTGAATGCAATGTCATTGTCGCGCATGGGGCTAAGAGGGCTTTAAGAGCGTCATGAGACCTACTTAGTAATTAATTCCTGGCCTTTGGAGTAGCCTCGTATGCTCTATGGGTCTCTCAATCGGAATCGTCGGGCTGCCCAATGTCGGCAAGTCGACGGTCTTCAACGCCCTCACGAACAACAACGTCCTGGCCGCCAACTACCCCTTCGCCACCATCGAACCCAACGTGGGCGTCGTCGCGGTTCCCGACGAGCGCCTCGCGAAATTGGCGAAGGTCTTCGGCTCCGAGAGGATCCTTCCCGCCACGGTCACCTTCGTCGACATCGCCGGCATCGTGCGCGGCGCCTCGGAGGGCGAGGGCCTCGGTAACCAGTTTCTGGCCGCGATCAGGGAGTGTGACGCCATCTGCGAGGTGGTGCGGGTCTTCGAGGATGACGACGTGATCCACGTCGATGGCAAGATCGACCCCGCCGGCGACGTCGCGACGATCGAGACCGAGTTGATTCTCGCCGACCTCCAAACCGTCGAGAAGGTACTGGCGCGCCTGGAGCGCGAAGCCAAACGCGGTGGCGGCGACGCCGCCGCCCGGTTAGCCGAGATGAAGAAGGTCCAGGCGGCGCTTGACGACGGCCGCGTCATCTCCAAGGTCGGCAAAGACATCGACCGCGACATGATCGTCGACCTGCACCTGCTGACCGACAAGCCGTTCATCTACGTCTTCAACGTCGACGAGGAGACGCTGTCCAACAAGGCCCGCCAAGAGGAACTCGCCGCCTCCGTCGCGCCGTCACCCAGCGTGATCTTGTGCGCCAAGGTCGAAGCCGAGTTGGCCGGCCTCGATGAAGCCGAAGCCCTCGAACTCCTCCAGTCCTACGGCCAGGAGGAATCGGGCCTCGCCCAGCTCTCGAAGGTCGGCTTCGCCACTTTGGGCCTGCAGACCTTCCTCACCGCCGGGCCCAAGGAGACGAGGGCCTGGACCATCCACCGCGGGGCGACCGCCCCCGAGGCGGCCGGTGAGATCCACACGGACTTCCAGAAGCACTTCATCAAGGCCGAGGTCGTCGCCTTCGACGACCTCATGGCGGCGGGCACCATGGCCGGCGTTCGCGCCGCCGGGAAAGCTCGCATCGAGGGCAAGGACTACGTCATGCTGGACGGCGACGTGGTTGAGTTTCGCGTGAACGCCTAGCCACTACGATTTGGATAGGCGTATGCGACAGAGGTCGGCGCCTGGAAGCCACTAGCCCCTAGGAGTACCATGACCTCTGCCGCCTTCGACTACAAGGTCGCTGACCTTTCCCTCGCCGACTTCGGTAGAGCCGAGATCACGCTCGCCGAACACGAGATGCCGGGGCTGATGGCCATGCGCGCCGAGTTCGGCCAGTCCAAGCCCCTCTCGGGAGCGCGCATCTCGGGATCGCTGCACATGACCATCCAGACGGCCGTCTTGATCGAGACCCTCGTCGCCTTGGGCGCCGACGTCCGATGGGTCAGCTGCAACATCTTCTCGACCCAGGACCACGCCGCCGCGGCGGCGGTCGTCGGCCCCGGCGGCACCGTCGACGATCCTCGCGGTGTGCCAGTGTTCGCCTGGAAGGGCGAGAGCCTCGAAGAGTACTGGTGGTGCACCGAGCAACTGCTGCGCTGGCCGGGCCACGACGGACCGACCATGATCCTCGACGACGGCGGCGACGCCACGCTGTTCGTCCACAAGGGTCTCGAGTTCGAGCGCGCGGGCTTCGTGCCCGCCCCCGACAGCGCCGACTCCGACGAGTACCGGGTCATCTTGGGACTCCTCGACCGGATCGTCTCGAGCGGCGAGAAGATCTTCGAACCCATGGCCAAGGGCATCATCGGAGTGTCCGAGGAGACGACCACCGGGGTCCATCGCCTCTACGAGATGGCCCGCGATGGGACGCTGCTCTTCCCGGCGATCAACGTGAACGACGCGGTCACGAAGTCCAAGTTCGACAACAAGTACGGCTGTCGCCATTCGCTCATCGACGGCATCAACCGCGCCACCGACACGTTGATCGGCGGCAAGGTCGCCATCGTCTGCGGCTACGGCGACGTCGGCAAGGGATCGGCCGAGTCGCTGCGCGGCCAGGGTGGGCGAGTGATCATCACCGAGATCGACCCCATCTGCGCGCTGCAGGCCGCCATGGACGGCTTCCAGGTCACCACCCTCGAAGAGGCCCTCCCCTACGCTGACATCATCATCACGGCCACTGGCAACAAGGACATCGTCACGATCGAGCACATGCAGATGATGAAGCACCAGGCGATTCTGGGCAACATCGGCCACTTCGACAACGAGATCGACATCGCGGGCCTGGCCAACCTTCCCGGCGTTCGCCGAGAGAACATCAAGCCCCAGGTCGACAAGTGGATCATGCCGAGCGGTCGCGCCATCATCCTTCTCTCCGAGGGCCGCCTCTTGAATCTCGGCAACGCCACCGGTCACCCGAGCTTCGTGATGAGCAACTCCTTCACGAACCAGACCATGGCCCAGATCGAACTGTTCGAAAACAACGCGAGCTACGAGAAGAAGGTCTACGTGCTGCCCAAGCACCTCGACGAGAAGGTGGCCCGTCTGCACCTCGACGCACTGGGCGTCAAGCTGACCCAGTTGTCCAAGCAGCAGGCCGACTATATCGGTGTGCCGGTCGAGGGGCCCTACAAGCCCGACACCTACCGCTACTAGTCATCAACACGCACGATGCCCGGGGCAGTGGCCCCGGGCATCGTGCTGCAGGCGAGAGTTCATGGCTGCTGGCGGGAGCGGTTCGCCCGGGAGTTCACGTGACGAGAGGGGCCCGCGAAGTGGAATCTTCGTGGGCCCCTCTCGCTTCGCAATCCTAGGCTTCGTGACTCATAACCGGGACGGTGCGCACGTGTTGCCCGCCCCGCGTTCTGATCGAACGGATTGTCCGCCCAGGTGGACTAGTCGCGGTTGTTCGACGAACCACGTGACGAGAGGTTCCACGATGACGAGTTGGCGCCGTCGTGACCGCTCGTGCTGTTGGCCCCGACGGTGCCCCGGAAGTCACCACCGCCATCAGCTTCGCCGCTGTTGCCCTGGCTGTTGCCGTCACCGTTGTCGTCGCCGACGTTGGTGGTCGGCGCCGTCGTGGCGTCATTGGCGTCATCGTCGCTCGCCGAGACCGACGACGTCGCGTCGTCGTCCGTCGTGGTCGGAACCGTGGTCGCGGGCGCGAGCAGCGCGGTGGTGGTCGTGGTGTCAGCCGGAGCTGTCGTGGTCGTGGTGTCAGCCGGAGCTGTCGTGGTCGTGGTCGGCGCCGTCGTGGTGGTGGTCGGCGCCGTCGTGGTGGTGGTGTCCGCGGAGGCGGCCAAGCCGACTCCCGCACTGCCGGCGACGGCCAGGACGCCGGTCACTACCCACGGCAGGACGCCACGGGGCCTTCTGATGTTCGTGATTGGTCTACGCATTTGTACTCCTTCAATCGGGGGCGAAGCCCTTGCCCTCTGGGAGCGTTTTGGCCCACAATCTGTGGTCCAAGGCTTCGCTGGTCAGACCCGTGTCAAACGAAGCGTCGCGGACATCGAAACCACGCTTCCCAGGAAGGACCCAGCGGAATCGCCGCATCAATCAAGGCTAACGGAATCTATATAATCCCTGGTCATAAGGATGGTCATCGGCTCGAGTCGAGCAACCGCGCCCGGGGACGGCCATCGCTCCGACCTCGGACCTCCACGAGATCGCTCAAGCCCGACCCAACGCTTCGCTGACACGGCCAGAAGGCGCAGGGCGCGCAAACAGCGGGCCAGGGTTGACGATTGGGCTCTCGAACACACGTGGCACGCCGAGAAGTCCCTTCCGCGCGCCGAACCCGGAGTGCTCGTTGACTCCACGATCGCGAGAGTCGGTACACCGTCAAACGGTCCCCACCACGGTGGACTTGGGCTCACTGGTCCGTAAGAATCGTAAGAATCGAGGGAAATCCCTGATCAAAGGTGGGGCGTGGCCCACCACCGCCAGTTGGCTTGGTCCGTCAGTCGAATTCTCCTCACCGATTCCCCCAAGCCGCCGGGCGGGTTGCCCGCGGGCAACCCGTTAGCGGTAGCCGGCGAAGATGTCCTCCACGCAGCCCCCGAGGCGCCGGGGATCGGTGACCCGCACGAACCACTCGGTGCGCATGGTCTCGATGAACTTCTCGCGACCCATCTTCATCCAGAACGAATCGCCGATCTGGGACTCGTGGGCCTCGAGCGCGTCGAACTTGGCGCCGTTGACCTCGCTGATGTCGATGATGGCGCCGAGCTGGTCGTCGGGCGTGCCCATCTCGAACTCCTCCTCGAGGTCCGGTACCTCTGGCTCGCGCACGATGCCCTTGGCGGCGTCGGCCTCGGCCTGCTCGCGCGCCTCTTGCTCCCAGCGTTCGCGCCACATCGCCATGACCGAGTTGGGAATGGCGTTGTAGTACAGCGTGGGCTCGTAGTCGATCAGCTCGAGCGCCGCGAGCGTGATGCGGTTCGCCTGGATGTGGTCGGGGTGCCCGTAGAAGCCATGCTCGTTGTAGGTCATTATCACCTGGGGGCGCTCCTCGAGCAGGACCTGAGCCAGTCGCGCAGCAGCGACCGGGACCGGGGTCGCCCAGAACGACTCGGGGTCGTCGTTCTGGGGCCAGCCCTTCATGCCCGAGTCGCGGTAGCCGAGGCGCACCAACCGGCTGATGCCGAGGATCTTCACGGCGTTGTCGAGTTCGACGGCGCGGATCTTCGCCACCTCGTCGCCGTCGTGGTGGTCGGCGTCGGGCTTGGCGCCGTCGAGCGCGTCGCCGCACTCGCCGTTGGTGCAGAGCACGAGGACCGTGCGCACGCCCTGGTCGGCGAGCAGCCGGTACAGGCCGCCCGACGAACTCGCCTCGTCGTCGGGGTGGGCGTGCACGGCGAGGAATGTCAACTGCTCCATCAGAGTCCTCCAAAGAGATCGGTCGCGTCGCCGCTCGCCGGCGTACGGCTCCAGGCGCGCTGGTAGAACTCGGTGCCGAACAGCATCTCGAACAGCTCCTCGTTCATCCGCACCAGGTCGCCGTTGTCGACCTGGGAGGCGTGCGCGGCCATCGCCAGCTGCTTGCGCTTGGCGTAGTCGCGCACGTCCATCGTCGTCGCGACGAGCTCGTCGGGCACGTTGAGCCCGGCGTCCAGCACCCAGGCGGGTAGGAAGACGCCCAGGGCCTTGGCCCCTTCGACGAACTTGGTGAGGATGCCCGCGGGCACCACCGGGTAGTAGAGGCGCTCTGGGCTCGTGGCGAAGTCGAGGGCCCGACGGGTCACGACGTTGGCCGTGACGTGGTCGGGGTGGCCGTAGAAGCCGGTCTCGTCGTACGTCACGACCACGGTGGCGCGCACCTCGTCCAGGATCGCCGCGAGCGTGCGGGCCACCTTGTCGACCTCGACGTTCATGAAGGCGTTGGGGTTCTCGTTCTGGGGCCAGCCGACCATCCCCGAGTCGTCGAAGCCGAGCGTGACGACCCGGTCGAAGCCGAGCATCGTGGCGGCGCGCTGGAGTTCGCCGGCGCGCACGCTCCTCGTTACCTCGACGTCGTGCTCGGGATCAGAACCGGGGCGGGCCTGGTCGTCGAGGCCCAGTTGGCCGTTGGTGCAGGTGACCAGCACGACGCGGTAGCCCCGAGCGGCGTAGCGCATCGAGATGCCGGCGGTGAAGAGCGCCTCGTCGTCGGGGTGCGCGTGGACGCAGACGAGGGTGGGGGGGGAAGCCATCAAGAGAGACTAGGAGGTCGACAGTTGGACGATGCGCACGATCAGCAATGTGCCGGCGACCAGCAGATACGAACCCACGGCCCGCAAGAGGATCCGACGGCTCAGCGAGGTCGGCAGGGGGGCCAGCAACGTGAGTCGCGGGGTCCGCCAGTCACGCTTGTCGATGTCGTAGCTGACCGGCGCGGCGGCCCGGCGCAGGCCGATCGGCAGACCGACGACCAGGCCGCCGATCCCCGCGATGGAGAGCACCGTCAGCAGCGCGACGACGTTCACCGACGTGAACAGCGTCGAGACCATCATGGTGATCGAGAGCACCACCAGCACGGTCACGATGATCGTCGCCACGACGTTCAGCCACCTTCCGTTCACCCATGGCCCGAGGACCTCGCGGTCGTTGCAGAGCAACAGCACGAAGATCGTGGTGCTCGGCAACATCAGCCCGCACATCGCCTGGACGGCGAGCGTGATCAGACCGAGCGGTGCGCCGGGCAGCAGCGTGACGGTGCCCGCGACGACCAGCAGTCCGGCGAAGGCGCCGAAGAAGCCCTTGGCGTCGCGCAGGCGCGCGTTGAGCGACTGGCGCGACCCGGCGAGGTCGCCCAGCGCGTAGGAGCTCGCGAGGGTCACCGCGGCGGCCCCGATCACCGAGGCGTTCAGCAGCAGGATCGCGAAGAGGGCGCCCGATCCGTGGCTGACGTGCCGGGCCAGCCCCCGGGCGACCCCGAGCGCATTGGTGTAGGCGTTGGTGCCGCCATGGTGGCTCAGACCCGCGGCACTCGCGGCGACCAAGGCGGACGCGCCGATCACGACGATGAACGAGCCCAGGATCGTGTCGATGCGCTCGTAGTTCAACCAGCGCGGCGTGATGCGCTTGTCGACGATGTTGGACTGCTGGAAGTAGAGCTGCCACGGCGCGACAGTCGTACCGATGATCGAGATGATGAGCAGCACCGCGCTCGAGGTCGCACCGCCGCGGATGCCGGGCACGGTCGCGTGCACCAACGCCGTCGTGTAGTGGGGCCTGGTCATGATCAGTAGCGGGATGACGAAGAAGTTGACGGCGACGAAGAGCATCATGAACCGCTCCCAGCGCTGGAACGATCCCGACGCCGTGACCGCGAACAGCAGCACCACCGCCACCGGCACCGAGATGTACGGGCTGACCCCGAAGTACTCCATCGAGAGCGAGACGCCGATGAACTCGGTGATGATGATCAGGAAGTTCAGCAGCAGGATCGACCCGATCGAGACGTTGCCCCAGTAGCGGCCGAAGCGCTCACGGATCAGACGTCCGTGGCCGACGCCGGTCACCGCGCCGAGGCGCGCCACCATCTCCTGGTTGATGATCAGCACCGGGATCAAGAGCGGCAGCGTCCAAAGCAGCGAGTAGCCGAAGTTCTGGCCGGCCTGGGCGTAGGTGGAGACCCCGCCGGCGTCGTTATCGCCGACCATGACGATGAGCCCGGGCCCGATGATGGCGATGAGGGTCAGGAAGCGGGCGCGCAGGCCCTTGCGGTTGCCGACGTCATGGGCCTTGATGGTGCCGAAGGCTCCACTGATCTGCTGGTCGCTGTGTTGTTCGCGCTGCACGCTCCACCTCCTCTCGTCTCGTCGTGGTCGTTGGGCGAAACAACCACGTCGAAACCCGGGCGGCGGGCTAGGTGCCTGCCAAGGGAGTCGAGCGAAGTTGCATCATTGCGTTGTCCGCCGTAGGGCTGGTACTAGGGGGTTTCAGAGAGACCCCCTTTGAACGTGACCGAGCGCACGGGGCATCACTCCTCCACCCCGCTCATGCCGAACTCGCGGCGCCAGCCCTGGGGCAGGAGCTCTTCGAGCAGGTCGTCGACTGTGATGACGCCGATCATCTTGTTGTGCTCGTCGTCGAGCACCGGCAGGACCGTCAGGTTGAAGTCACTCATCTTGCGAGAGACGCGGTGGATGTCCCAGTGGGGGTGCACGTGGGCGAGTTGGGTGCGCGCGACGCTGAGCGCCAGATCAGCCGGGCGCGCCCGCACGAGCGGCGCGATCGAGGCCGCCCCGATGGGTTGTCCGCTCTCGTCGAGCAAGAAGACGGCGTGCACCGACTCGGCGGGCACGCTCGAGTGGCGAATCGCCTCGAGGGCCTCGTCGACCGTGGCGCTCGAGGGTACGGACACGAAGTCCGTGTTCATCAGCCCCCCGGCGGTGTCGGCGTTGTACGAGAGCAGCCGGCGGACCTTGGTCTGCTGGTCGGCGGCCAGGTGCTCGAGGATCGGCAGTCGCCGGTCCTGGTCGACCTCGCTGATCAAGTCCGCGGCGTTGTCGGGCTCCATGCGCGACAACAGGCGCGCGGCCTCGACGTCGCTACGCGACTCGAGGAACTCCAACTGGTGGGTGACGTCGAGCTCTTCAAAGACGTCGGCCTCGAGCTCGCGGTCGAGACCGACCGCCTCGATGATCTCCTCGCCCTCTTCGTGACTCGCCTGTTCCACGAGGTCGGCGATCTGGGCCGGGTGGAGCTTGGCGAGCTTGCGGTACGGGATGCGCAATCGAGCCGACGGCACGTGGGACACGAAAGGCTCGATGGACGCGAAGTCGACGATGGCGTCGGTCTTCAACTGCTGGGCGAACTTCTGGCCCAGGACACGACGAAGGAACGACCGACGGCCCGGGTCGACGCCGACGACCTCCCAGCGGCCCTCCATCTGGGCGATCTCGATCTCGTTCGCGATGATGAGTCGGCCCCGGACCAGGTTGATGAGGTGGCGCGCGAGCAGGTCCTCGCCGAGCAGCAGCTCGCCGGGACGGCGCTCGAAGCGCCGCAGGTCGACCCGACGACCCTGGAACGTCATCCGTCCCTCGGCCAGTCCGCCGATCTTGCGGATCGGCACGAAGAGGTTGCGGCCCTCGATGCGGATGACGACGCCGACGACGGGCGGGTGCGCGTCGTCACCGAGGCGCGCGACCAGGTCCTGGACGCGGCCAATCCGGTCGCCGTCCGAATCGAAGATCGGACGGTGCAGGAACGTGGAGAGGTGGAGGATCTCGGTCATGCGAAGCCTTTATTAGCCCCCAAGGCTACCCCTTGGGCTCGAAAGCCACCAATGCCGAGTGGTGGATACTCGGCGAACGGTTTGGGAACTCCGTGCGGCCCGCGATCAGCGCACCGATGGCTTGAAGCGACCCAGCACCTCGGCGACGTAGGCGACGTCGTCGTCGTCGACGCCGGCGTGGGTGACGAATCGAACGCGGCGCGGCGCGACCGTGCCGCCTTCGACGCCGAGCAGCGCGAGCTCGTCGACGATCTGACGCGCCTGGGGGTGATCGAACGCGACGATGTTCGTGCGACACGTGCTGGGGTTGTAGCCGGCCTCGGGGAACGAGTCGGCGAACAGCTCGGCGATCTGTCGTGCGCGCGCGTGGTCCTCGGCCAGCCGGTCGATCATCGTGTCGAGAGCGACGAGGCCGGCGGCGGCGAGGAAGCCGGCTTGGCGCATCGCGCCACCGAGCCGCTTGCGCTCGATCCGCCCGCGCTCCATCAGCTCGGCGGGCCCCGCGAGGAGCGACCCGACCGGGGCGCAGAGCCCCTTGGACAGGCACGCCATCACGGTGGTCGCGGGGGCCGCGTAGTCAGCGGCGCTCGTGCCGGTCGCGACGACCGCGTTGAAGAGCCGCGCGCCGTCGAGGTGCACCGGACGGCCCCCGATGGCGTTCGCCAGTGCGACCATGGCCGCGACGTCCCACGGCGTGCCGCCCGAGGGCATGTGGGTGTTCTCCACCGACACCATCGCGACGTGGGCCTGATGGTCGTCCTCGGCGTCGATGATGTCGAGCACCTCGCGAAGAGCCAACGCACCGTTGGCGTCGTCGACGGTGGCGAACTGCACCGACGAGTTGCGCGCCGCCGCACCCATCTCGAAGCTCACCAGGTGCTGGGCGCGGCCGGCCACGATGACGTCGCCGGGCCGCGTCAAGACCCGAACGGCGATCTGGTTGCCCATGACGCCCGACGGGACGAAGACGGCGGCCTCCTTGGCGACCATCTGCGCGAAACGGGTCTCGAGCGCGGCGACGGTCGGGTCCTCGTGGTAGCCGTCGTCGCCCACGACCGCGCCGGCCATGGCTTCGCGCATGGCGGCGGTCGGTTGGGTCACGGTGTCGCTTCGAAGATCCACGCGTCGAGTCATAGGTGAGAGGCTACCGGCACACTTCTAGACTCACCGTATGAGCGACATCGGCGCCTCCGGCCTCTCCGAGTACGACGACGTCAACAAGCAGCTGGGCATCAAGACGGTGCTCGCCACCCCCGAGAAGGTCGTCCTCCAGGTCGAGGTCGGTCCGAAGGTCCACCAGCCCTACGGCATCCTGCACGGCGGCGTCTCGGCGCTGCTGGCCGAGGGCGCCGCGTCGATCGGGGGCGCCGTGAGCGTCGCACCCGACCACATCGTCGTGGGCACCGAGCTCAACTGCTCACACCTGCGATCGATGCGCAGTGGCGTCCTGACCGCGACCGCGACGCCGCTTCGCAAGGGCCGCACGGTGCACGTGTGGAACATCGAGCTCACCGACGACGATGGCCGCCTGATCTGCGTGGCCCGCTGCTCGTTGCAGGTCCTGAAGGCACCTTCTACGTCCGAGGCGTAGCCCATAGACTGGATTGGTAGCTAGCCAGCGGAGGAGCTGACCAATGGGCGTTCGTTTCAAGGGTTGGGGCATTGGCTTGCCCGACCGGATCGTCACCAACGACGAGCTCTCGCTGACCCTGGACACGTCCGACGAGTGGATCACCGAGCGCACGGGCATCCGCGAGCGCCGCGTGGGCGGCACGGCGATGAGCCTCGGCGTCATCGCCGGCCAGCGCGCCATCGAAGACGCCAACATGACCCTCGCCGACATCGACTTCCTGATCCTCGCCACGACGACCCCCGACCGGCTCTGTCCCGCGACCGCGCCGATGATCGCCAGCGCGATGGGCCTGACCTGTCCGGCGATGGACGTGAACGCCGCCTGCAGCGGGTTCATGTACGCCGTGCGCACGGCGTACGGCCTCTTGGAGACGGGCAACAAGCGGATCCTCGTGATCGGCTCGGAGCACCTGTCGCGATGGGTCGATTGGAGCGATCGCAACATGGCGGTGCTGCTCGGCGACGGCGCCGGCGCCGCGGTCCTCGAGTACGACCCAGATGGCAGCGACCTGATCTCGTTCAGCCTCGGCGCGGATGGCTCGGCCGCCGACCTTCTCACCTGCGAGCACGGTGGCTTCTTCGAGATGAACGGCAAGGAGGTCTTTCGTCGCGCCGTGCGCGTCGTCGTGGACTCCGCCGAGCAGGCGCTCGCCAGTGCGGGCATCACCGCCGACGACCTCAGCTTGATGATCCCCCACCAGGCGAACATCCGCATCATCCAGGCCGCGGCGCAGCGCCTCGGCATCGACATGGACCGAGCGGTGATCACCCTCGACCGCTACGGCAACACGTCGAGCTCTTCGATCCCTCTCGCCTTCTACGACGCCCGCGAGAACGGCCGTATCAAGGCCGGCGAGTACGCGCTGATGACCGGCTTCGGCGCCGGCATGACGTGGGCCTCGGCTATCGTCAGGTGGTCATGATGGGTTCCGGACCTTCTCTGGTCATCCTCGCCGCCGGCCGAGCCCGGCGCTACGGCGGCGTCAAGCAGCTCGCCCCTATCGGCAAGCACGGTGAGGCCGTCATCGACCTGCTCGCCTCCGACGCCTACGCCGCGGGCTTCGACGAGATCGTCATCGTCGTCAATCCCGACACCGGTCCCAAGATCGAACAGCACGTGGCGTACCACTGGCCCAAGGATCGCAAGGTCACCTTCGCGGTGCAGGACAGGTTGCGCGGTACCGTCGACGCGGTCCTCGCCGCCGAGAGCAGCCTCGACCTCGATAGGCCCTTTGGCATCTCCAACGCCGACGACCTCTACGGTCGGGCCGCCTTCTTGCTGCTCGGCGAGCACCTCGCCACGAGCCCCAACCACTGCCTGGTCGGGTTCGAACTCGACCGGGCGCTGGTGGGCGACCTGCCGGTGTCGCGCGGCACGTGCAACGTCGTCGACGGGCGCCTGACCGGGATCGTTGAGCGTCGGAACGTCCACGCCACCCTCGAGGGCTACGACGCCGACGACGGGCTCGAGCCCGTGGCGCTGTCGCCGCTCGAGACGGTCTCGATGAACCTCTGGGGCTTCCATGCCTCGATCCTGCCCCTGATGCGCGGGTCGATCGAGCGGCACGACTTCTCGGAGGACTCCGAGATTCAGTTGTCGACTTTCGTCGGCCAGGTGCTGGAGCGCACGTCGATGCGCTTCGACGTCCTGTCGACGCGTTCGCGTTGCATCGGCATCACGCACGCCAAGGACCTGCCCGTGGCCCAGCTCCTCGTGCGCCTGGAGATCGAATCGGGCCACCGCCCCGAGTACGCCTTCGCCTAGAGAAGCGAGCGTTCAACGCCAGTCCCGTGACGGCGTGGTCGCGCCGAGGGCCAACGGCTCGACGAACTCCGCCGACAGCGCCACGCTCCCCTGACCGCGCTGCAGCGAGCCGCGGATCAGCAGCGCGGGCGAACCTCGGGCCACCGACGACCAACGGGCCCACGCGCCCTTGGAGAAGATCACGTTGACGTGACCGGTCTCGTCCTCGAGGTTCAAGAAGACCGCGCCGTTGGCCGTCTCGGGGTGCTGACGATGGGTGACGACCCCCGCGACCACGACCCGTGCACTCTCCACCGCGAACAGCGCGTCGGCCCGGGTCACGCCACGCCCGTTCAGCTCACCGCGGATCAGCGCCATCGCCGTGGCCTCGGGCGTCAGGCCCATCGCCCAGAGGTCGTCGGCCACCCGCTCCATCTCGCTCGTCGTCGGCAGCTCGGGCGCGCGCAGGCCCGTCACCACGCCGGGCAGTCGATCGACGGTGCCCTGCGCGGCAGCTCCCGCCGACCACGTCAGGGCGCGCCGACTGGTACCGAACGAGTCGAGGGCCCCGGCCGCCGCGAGCACCTCGAGATGGTGCTGCTGGACCCCGGCCCGACGCACGAGATCCTGACTGTCGCGCCACGGCGCGCCCCCGACGATGCTCGTGGCGAGTTCGGTGCCGATGGTGCGCAGGGCTCCGAGGCCGAGGCGCACGACCGGGTCCTCGGGTGGGCCCTCGAGCGTGGCGCCCACCGCCGAGCTGTTCACGTCGGGGCGGTGCACCGTCACACCGTGGCGCTGCGCGTCGGCGACCAGGCTCTGGGGCGACCAGAAGCCCAGGGGCTGGGCGTTCAGCAGAGAGACGAGGAACGCCGCCGGGTAGTGATGCTTGATCCACGCCGAGCAGTAGACGAGGTGGGCGAAGGAGACCGCGTGCGACTCGGGGAAGCCGAAGTTCGCGAACGCCGACAACGCGTCGAAGAGCTGGTCGGCCGGCGCGCCGACGATGCCGTTCTGGGCCATGCCGGCGTAGAAGCGGCTCTTCAGTTTCATCATGCGCAGTTCCGAGCGCTTGGCGGCCATGGCCTGGCGCAGTTCGTCGGCCTCGGCCGGCGAGAAGCCCGCGATCGCCACCGCCATCTCCATCAGCTGCTCCTGGAAGAGCGGCACGCCGAGCGTGCGATGCAGGATCGGCTCGAGTCGGGGGTGCAGGTACGTGACCGGCTCGTCGCCGCGACGTCGGCGGATGTAGGGGTTCACCGCGTTGCCCTGGATGGGGCCGGGGCGGATCAGCGCCACCTCGATCACGAGGTCGTAGAAGCACCGCGGCTGCACGCGCGGCAGTGTCGCCATCTGCGCGCGGGACTCCACCTGGAAGACCCCGACCGTGTCGGCCTCGCACAGCAGGTCGTACACGGCGTCCTCCTGGGGCAGCGCCCCGAGGTCGATCGTGGTGCCGTGGAAGATCCGCACCTGGTCGACGGCGCGGTGCAGCGCCTCGAGCATGCCGAGTCCCAGGAGGTCGAACTTCACCAGGCCAATGGCCGCGCAGTCGTCCTTGTCCCACTGCAGCACCGTGCGTCCGGGCATGCGGCCCCACTCAACGGGACAGACCTCGATGACCGGCCGGTCGCAGAGCACCATGCCGGCCGAGTGGATCCCCAGGTGGCGGGGCCGGTTCAGCAACTGGGTGGCCATGGTGGTGACGAGCGCCGGCACGTCGGGGTCCAGCGCCGTCATGGTGTGGCGGTCGACGTGATCGCGCAGGTCGTTGGCCTGCTCTTCAGAGAACCCGAAGGCCCGCGCGACGTCGCGCAGCGCCGAGCGCGGCCGGTACGTGATGACCGCGGCGACCTGAGCCGCGTGGCGACGCCCGTAGCGCTCGTAGACGTACTGAATCACCTCCTCGCGCCGACCCGACTCGATGTCGACGTCGATGTCCGGGGGGCCGTCGCGCGCCGGCGACAGGAAGCGCTCGAAGAACAGGTTGAGCTTCACCGCGTCGGCGTTGGTGATGCCGAGCGAGAAGCAGACCGCCGAGTTCGCCGCCGAGCCGCGCCCCTGGCAGTAGATGTCCTGGCGTCGACAGAACTCGGTGATGTCCCAGACCGTGAGGAAGTAGCCGGCGAAGCCGAGGGCCCCGATCACGCCCAGCTCGTGGTCGATCTGTCGCCACGCCCCCGGCACGCGCTCGTGCTCGCGGGTGCCGTAGCGCTGCGTCGCGCCCTCGGCGACCAGTTGCTCGAGGTACGACTGCTCGTCCATCCCCGCGGGGGTGGCGAACGGGGGCAGGTTGGGGGCGACGAGGCGCAGGTCGAAGGCCAGTGCGACGGCCAACTCGCCGGCGGCGTCGACCACCCCGGGCCAACGCGCGAAGCGTCGACGCTGCTCGGCGTCGCTGCGAAGGTGCGCGAGCGGCGACGCGTTCAACCAGCCCTCCATCTCCTCGAGGCTCTGGCGCGCGCGGATCGCCGACAGAACGTTGGCGCGCGCGAACGCGTCGGGCGTGGCGTAGTGCACGTTGTTCGTCGCCACCAGCGAGACGCCGTGGCGAGTGGCGAGCTCGGCCAACACGTCGTTGCGCGCCACGTCGTCCGGCGCCCCGTGGTCCCAGAGCTCGACTGCGACGTTGTCGCGGCCGAAGGCTCCGACGAGTCGCTCGAGCTGGCGCTGCGCGGCGCGCGGGCCCTTCTCCATCAGCGCGCGCGTCAGTGGGCCCTTGCGACATCCGCTCAGCACGAGCCACTCGTTGGCGCAGGCCGCGACCTCGTCGAGGGTGAAGCGCGGAGCGCCCTTCTCGCCGCGCTTCAGGTGCGCTTCGCCGAGCATCGTGGCGAGGCTGCGGTAGCCATCGGGCGAGCGCGCGAGCACCACGAGGTGCTCGCCCGAGGGGTCGTGCACGCCGACGCGGTCGTCGCTCGCGTCGAGGGTCACCTCGCTGCCGAAGATCGTCGCGAGCCCGAAGGCCCGGGCGGCCTCGGCGAAGCGCACGACGCCGTAGAGGCCGTGGTGGTCGGTCAGGGCGAGGCCCGAGAGGCCGAGCCGCGCGCCCTCGGCGGCGAGCTCTTCGGGGTCGCTCGCGCCGTCGAGGAAGCTGAAGCCGGAGTGGGCGTGGAGTTCGCCGTACGCGGCCATCAGTCGTAGATCCCCACGAGCCACCAGCGGCTCGACTCGGCCGTCAAGAGCAGCGCCTCGCCCGTCGCGAGCAGGACCTGCAGGTGGGCCCGGCGCCGATCCAGCGACCACCAACGCTCCATCAGCGGCCAGGGTCCCGCGTGCCAGACCACGTCACGGCGCATCTGGTTGGAGAACAGGAGCACGCCGGGCGTCTCGCTCAGGAAGCCCCGTGACCCCATGACGATCTGGTGGTCGCCGCCGTCGCGCAGCTGCACCGCCACCGGGTGGGCCAGGGTGGTGGCCGGCGAGGGGGCTCGCAGTTGTCCCGGCCACGGGGCGCTGTCACGGGCACCCGACGGCGGCGACCCCCACGGCACGAGCGTGGCGCGGTCCTCGGGGACCCGGCCCCCGCGCAACGAGGCCACCACCACGGCGTCGGCGCCGAGGCGCCGGCGCACCCGGTGCGCGGCCGCCTCGGCCCGATCATCGCCCGCGCCTCGTTGACCGAAGAAGCCCATCTGCTCCTCACCCACCCCGTTCTCGCCGCGCAGCTGGCGAAGGCGCTTGACGAGCTTGAGGTCGCGCTGGCCGCCGAGTTCGGGCGACTCGCCTCGCGCGACGCGGTGCAGCGCCAGCGCGTGCTTGTTGAAGCGCTCCGCCACGCGCGCGGGCTCGAGGTCGGCGAACGAACCCACCGTGTGCAGCCCGAGTCGCTGGCACGTCGTGGCGACGTCCTTTCGACCCAACACCTTCAGCGACAGCGAGCGGCGGAACTGCTCGGTCGCGCCCGGCACGATGACCAGGCCCCGGCGCGCCGCGACCTCGGCGCAGAAGAGCCCGTCGGCGACGCCGAGCGACGGTTCGTGACCGGTGACGTCACGCACGGTCTGGGCCACGGCGGCGAGCACCGCCTCCTCGCCCCCGAAGAACCGGCTCGGTCCTCGCACCGGCAGCGCGAGCAGACCGAGGCGGACCGGCTCGGTGAAGGGGCAGAGGATCGTCAACGCGTCGAGCAGCGCCGAGTAGTCGCGCAGGGTCGAACCGTCCGGCGCCTCTTCGCAGAGCGCCTCTACCCAGATGGCGAGGAGGCGTTCCACTAGCCGGCCTCGCAGCGTCCTCTTCGGTTCGGCAACACCACCACGTGCTCGCCGCCGCGCGCCGCCTCACCGCGGCCGGCGACGCGTACCGTGAGATAGCGCGCGTCGAGCCGCGACGACGTCGCCCACTGCGACTGGGTGACGTCGAACGACAGGTCCGCCGGCAACGGCCACGGCGCGCCCGACTCGGCCAACACGATCAGCACCGTCCCGCGCTCGCGCACCCGGTCCATCAACCGGCGCGCGGTCCCGAGCGAGGCGCGAGACGGTGGCCGCACGATGAGCAGGTCCACTCCGTCGAGCAGATCGGCCGCGGACTCGGCCCACGCGCCCCTCGGTCGCGGCACGAACAACACGCGACGGAGATCGACCCCGAGGTCGGCGATGGCGACGACGCCAGGATCGTCGACGCCCACGACCGCCGCCCAGTGTCCCCGAGCGCTGGACTCGGTGAGCAGGCTGAGCGCCAGGCTCAGCCCTCCGAGTCCCGGTGGGGCCTGCACGACGACGGTCGAACCGCGGCGCAGTCCACCGCCCGGCACCAGTGCGCCCCAGGGCTCGCCGAGGGGCAGCATCCGGCTCTTGGCGAAGGTAACGGGGCGCAAGGTGGCTACCAGGTCGGCGGGCAATATCGGGCGATGGGGTGAAAAAGCGAACATACGTTCGTAAGAGTAGCGACTCTCGGTGACGTCCGCCAAAGGCCCGATTTCCACGACAGAATGGGGTTCTATGTGCGGTCGCGTCGCCCTCTTCACCCCGCCGGCCCGTCTGGCCCGGCTGCTCGACGCCGCGCTCGCCGCCGGCATCGAGCCCGAGTTCCACCCCAGCTGGAACGTCAGTCCGCAGCGCCACCTCTTCGCGGTCACCGAAGGTGACGCCGGGCGCGTGCTCGATCGCTACCGGTGGGGCCTCGTACCGAGTTGGGCGAAGGACCCCGCGATCGGCAATCGACTCTTCAACGCGCGCGGCGAGACCGTTGCGCAGAAGCCCTCGTTCCGCAGTGCCTTCGCGAAGCGGCCGTGCGTGATCCCCGTCGACGGCTTCTACGAGTGGGACCACCGTCCCGGCCACCCGAAGCAACCGAACTACTTCACCCGCGCCGACGGCCAGCCGATGCTCTTCGCGGGCCTCTACGAGCACTGGCGCGATCCGAGCGCGCCGAGTGACGTCGCCTCGGTCGCGACGTGCACGGTCATCACCACCACGCCAAGTGACGACATCGACGGGATCCACGACCGCATGCCGGTGGTGCTGAGCATCGACAACGTCGGGACCTGGCTCGACGTTGTCGACCACGGCCCCGACGAGCGTGCCTCGCTACTTCGTCCCCCGCCTGCGGGCACGCTCTCGCACTACGCCGTCGACCCGATGGTCGGCTCGGTGCGGAACGACGGTCCTGAGATGATCGCGCCCGTCGAACCACAGTCGCTGTTTTGAGCCCAGACGGCCGAAAACCCCGAGTGACCAGTGAGTCGAAACTCACCCGCCCCTCGGGGTTCCCGAAGGCACATCTCGCGGTCGTCCGTGTCGGACAGACGACCGTTTGACGGCTGGCACTTCACGTCATTCGCCGTACCGGACTGCGGACCGAACTCCGCTGCCCGTTGGATGGGATCCGTTCCTCTTGCGAGGCCCCTCTCCCCTCCCGATCCAAATCCCCTTTCGGTTCTCCTTCTCGTCGACAGGTGCTACGTGAACTACGAGTGATACTGTGCCAGACCCTGGGGGCCGGCGTAGGGCCAAATGGTGAAATCAGGAACTTTTACCCAGTCTCGAAGTACTTTTTCCACCGGTTTCCTATCGTTGCGACGAGATACCAACCACTTAGTCGCATGTTTTCCACAGCGGCCTCGAGGCGGTGGCCCTCGTTTCGACAGATGATCCCCTCGCTGACCTGCGAACGGGCGGCCATTGCGGCCATTGTGACCCTCGAGCGCCGGGGGTTCGCCGAGCCGACCTCGCCTAGCGTGCCGTCTATGAATGGTTCGCGCGTGGAGGACTCGTCGATCTCCAGCGAGGTCCGCTCTCCACGTTCGCGCCCGCCGATCTCGCGCTCAAAGACCACACCTACGCGGCGCGCTGCCAGTCGGTATCACTGATGGCGATTGTCTTCGGACTGCTCACCGCGCTTTCGAACGCGTTCGCCGTCGCGACGCAACACATCGCGAGTACGAGTGACGAGAAGAAGTCGTCGGGTCTGCAACTCGTCGTGTACCTCTTTCGCCATCCACTGTGGCTCTTGGGTTGGGTGGGCATGGGCGGATCGCTCGTGTTCCAGTCATTGGCGTTGCACTTCGGTCCGCTGTCAGTGGTCCAGCCGCTGCTCGTCACCGAGCTCATCATGGCGCTCGCGCTGCGTCGCCTCTGGTTGCGGCAGTCGATCCGCCCCGCGACATGGATCGCCGCGATCGTGACCGGCGCGGGACTCATCACCTTCCTGGCCGCCACGTCACCGAGTGGCGGTGTCTTCACCCCGTCCACTTCGAAGTGGATCGGCCCCATCGTCATCACCTTCGGAGCCGTCGCACTCCTGATCGTTCTCGCCCAACGCGGATCGCCGAATCGCCGAGCTGGGCTCTTCGCGTCCGCGACCGCGATCACGTGGGCCCTGGAGGCGACCTTCATCAAGGCCACGACCGACACGATCAGCGCCTTCGGTTGGGGCGGCGCCTTCTCGCGGTGGCCCCTCTACGCGCTCTGTGTCGGGGGCGCGATCGGGCTCTTCTGCGAACAGTCCGCGTTGCACGTGGGCCCGCTCAGCGTGTCCCAACCGTTCATCGTGATCGTCGACCCGATTGTGAGCGTCGTGCTCGGCATCTGGCTCTATCGCGAACACTTGCTCTCGGGAGTGCTCCACCTCGGCGTGGGCGCACTCGCCTTCGCGCTGATGTGCGTTGGGATCGTCGCGCTGACCCGTAC
>JADGOJ010000069.1 GCA_017883045.1 Acidimicrobiales bacterium | reverse complement strand
TCGGCAGTCGGGCTCGTTGAGACCGATTCAGGCCTCTGTTGCTGCTTTGAGGCGCTGGAGCGTTGTCTCCATGTTCGACACGAGATCCGCGTTGCGATCTTTGACGCCCATGAGGAACCGGTCGGCAATGCGGTAGTACCAGGGCATGTCGCGCAGCATCTCGAATGACTCCGTGACCTCAGTGCCGCCGACGGCGGGCTCGAAGCGATAGGTCCACTTCGTCATGTCCCGGCCTCGGTGAACGGTGACGAAGGCGAACTCTTGCCCGCGGTCCGCTACGACGACGCGCGGCTTTGTGGACCACCGAACCATCCCACGACGGTTGCTGCCCCTAAATCGTGCACCGACGGCCGGCCCGACCACCCCGTCGATCCATTCGCATTGCTCGCACTCTGGGCTCCACTCGCCCAAGTGCCGCACGTCCGACACGGCGTCATAGAGGACCGTAGGCAACGCACGCACTTCGATGGTTGCCAGTCCCCGCGACCCGGACTTCACGACGCCATATTCAGGACGTCGAGCATCGCGCGTGAGTCGGTGTAGAACTCGGCTCTGGAGACCATCCCATTGCGCAGGGTCCAGACGTGTACTTCCGGCATGTCGAACACGGCACTGTTGGCCACGACCGTTCCTCGGCTTCGGCCGAATTGGATGACCCGGTCGCCTGCTTCGAACAACCCGTCGCTGGTGACGACGGAGTCAATGGTTCCACCGAGTGCGAGTCCGAAGTTCGCGACACCCTCGAGTCCTTCATATTGGCCGCCCCACGGCAGGGCGCTGTCTTGTACGACGACACAGTCGGGGTCGCAAAGTTCGAGGATGCGACCCACGTCCCCCTCCGCGAATGCTGCGTACAGTTCCTCGATGATTGCGATGTTGGACATCGACCCTCCCTAGTCCTTCGGTTACCTAAGTTTCGGTATCCGAAGTATAATCACAGGTCATGACCCCGTCAAGCAAACTCCCGGTCGATCGGCTGGCCATTGGTCAGATCCTTGGCCGGCTCCTCTTTCAGTTCCGATCTGAACTCTTTGACAGCGGCGAAGCGGATGGTCGGTTCCGCGACATTCGATTCACGCACCTCCAGGTGTGGGGGAACATCGGTATCGAGGGCATCCGGCTAACCGACCTAGCTGCAAAGGCGCACCTCAGCCTGGCGGCCTGCTCGGAACTTGTCGACGAACTCCAAGAACTTGGCTATCTCGAACGCCGACCCGACCCTTCCGATGGCCGGGCAAAACTACTCTTTCCGACCGTGAAGGGCCGTGAGGTCCTCGACGCCGCCGGGCTGGCCGTGGCCGATCTTGAGCAACGATGGCGCGAGCAGCTCCCACCGGGCACCTTCGATCGGGCGTGCCACAGCTTTAACGACCTCATCAGCGCACTTGCGAGCGAGGACAAGTTCTCCCAGTCCTGAGCAAGAGGTCGATGGTGGAGAGAGCGTGTCGCGTGCCACAACCGAACTGCCGAGGCGCGGCCTGACACCTGGGCTGATCAGACTGCCAACTAGAGCAACGGCGACCCCTTCTCGGCAGAAGCAAATGGGTCATGCGCTTGAAGCGTCTGGTACGCACTTGACTGGTTCGGGCCCGCAGCACGGTCGAGACATCGGAACGTCACGGCGCAACTGCAGGGTTGCCTATCAGTGGTGTCGGGCCTCCGACACCAGCCAAACTCATTAGAACTGTTGCGTCGGGCCTGCGACACGAGCATTATCGGGGCAACCGTTCAGTCGCCACATCGCGAAGATCGTCACTTCCCAGAAGAGATCCGTCAGCGCCTGCGGCGTTCGATCTCGCGGTCAATATCAGACTCGGTGATTGGGCGACGCCAAAAGGCATCCCAAGCGTGAAAGACCAAACCCGCGCCCCACGGAATCATCACCCACGCGGGCCAGAAGTAGCCTCGACCGCCGAACGCCCAAATCCCGACCAACATGGCGTTGATCACGACATAACTGAAGATATTCGCACCAAAGTCACGCCTTGCCTGAAGCCGTTTTCGTGCCTCATCGCGTTCGGAGGAACTTTGAGCATCACCAGTACCTGCCGCAGGCGAATCGTCTGCCAACCCACTCATCGCGCATCCTTAGTGTCCGTCTTCAGTTCACCTGACCCAAGGCGAGACTATGAGTGACGCCAAACCCTTTCTAGAGTCCAAAGTCCATAAACTGAATAGGGTCTTGTCGAGATATTGATGGGCACTCGGGGCTGCGGCCCCGAAAGGATCAGGTGTCCAGTCGTCAGAGACTCGCAGAAGATATCTGACATCGAGCCTCACTCTCGTCAATCTGCATCACGGCGCAAGCGTGAAAGCTCATCCTCCTAGTCGTGAGTCCCTGGGGGGTCCTCACCCACCACACCGTCAATGGCTTCGCGAATCAGATCAGCGTGACCGACGTGGCGGGCATATTCCTCTATGAGGTCGACGAAGGTGCGTCGCAGACTTGGTGCACGACCGTCAGGCCACTTCTGCAGCAACGGCTGATCGAGACCACCGTTGGCAATTGCCTCTCCGGCTAGTCGTCTCGACTGGTCGACCATCCGCTGCCAGAGTTCGTAGAGATACGCGGGTTCATCGGAGGCCGCGGACGTCCAGTCCCATTCAGGGTCGGCATCCCAATCAACGACGTCCCAGGGCGGGGCGGGGCGGCGATCGAAGAGGCGCACCGAGAAATAGTGGTCCTCAACGTGCGCGAGATGCTTGAGAAGCCCGCCCAGGGTGATTGCGGAGACGCTCACCTTGGCCTGGAGGCCCGGTGAATCCAGCCCGCCCACCTTCCAAGCCAAGGTTGCACGTTGTCGATCGAGCGAACCAAGCAATGTTGCAGTCTCGTCGCCATCGACTGGTGGTTCAGGCCAGTGGTCGAATCCGGCATAATTCGCCACAGCAGATTACCTCGCGTACGTCAGAACCCCAGGACGTCCTTCCGGTTGATGTTGGATCAGATATTCACCACGCGCGGCCGACGAAACAAGGACCTTCGCCCCTATTCGAGAGCGTGATGGACGTTTAGGGTGAAATACGTCGGGCCATCATGTGGCTCGGGCCCGCTGAAGAATGGAGTGCACCATGGTCAAGAACGCTGACGAGGTCAAGGGCCGCGTCAAGGAGGCCGCTGGAAGCTTGATTGGGAACAAGCAGCTCAAGTCTGAAGGGAAGGCCGATCGTATCGCTGGCGAGGCGAAGGCGAAGGTCAAGGAGGCGGAAGCCAAGGCCGAGAAGCTCATCGACAAGGCCAAGGCCGCGAGTCGCAAGAAGTAGTACGTTCCCTGGAGTTCGCCAGGGCGCCGGGTGTGGTTGGAGTTGCGAGAGGCTGCGCCTCGGATGGCGCTGGTCGCTCCCAGGAGTCTCAAGAGGCTGCTCCGCATGGCAGAGCGTCCAGATCTCGGGCCACTGGTGGTGAAGGCGTCGGCACGTGGGCTAATAGACCACTGAGGTCCGGTCTCCGACGCCAGATGAATCGCCCTCGATGGGACATTCACCCCTAGTTCCATCCACGATTTCCAGGTACTTTCCTAGCGTTGGCGTGCGGTACTTTGGAGCCATCGTTCCGACGAAGGTCAAGTGCAGCGGAATGGAGCAGCCATGGACGAGACCCGTCACGTTGGCCGGGTGGCCATCGTCACCGGCGCGGGCAGCGGCATTGGTCGGGCGACCGCACTCCGGCTGGCGCGCGAAGGTGCGCGCGTTGTCGGCTGTGATGTCAACCCCGGGGCCGTCGACGAGACGACGGGGATCTTCGCGCAAGCGAAGGTCGACTGCGAATTGGTCGTCGCCGACGTTACTCTTCAACCAGACGTCGACCGCCTCGTGAAGTTGGCCGGACCTCGTGTCGACATCCTCGCAAACGTCGCTGGCATCATGGACCACTTCATCCCATTGGGTGAGCTCGACGACGCAATGTGGAATCGGGTCATGGACGTCAACGTGACGGGCGTTATGCGGCTCACTCGATCGGTGCTTCTGGTGATGGAGAAGCAGGGGGCGGGAGCGATTGCCACGGTGGCTTAAGAGGCCTCGCTTGGCGCAGGCGCCGCGGGAGTCGCGTATACGACGTCCAAGCATGCGGTGATCGGATTGGTGCAGTCCGTGGCGTTCTACTATGGACCGAAGAACATTCGATCCAACGCCGTGTTGCCTGGAGCGGTGGCGACCGCCATCGGGGCTTCCTCAGCGCCGACCGTTCCCTGGGCGTTCGAGCGTGCACAATCAAAACTGGCGTCGATGCCACCCGTTCGCGCAGAGCCGGACCAGATCGCCGCAGTGATCTCGTGGCTGGCTTCCGAGGAGGCATCAAATGTCAATGGTGCTCTCGTCACGGCCGATGGAGGATGGTCCACTGCCTAGCTTGAAGGTTGGGGACTCCGGACGGACCATGGACGGATCTTCGTCCGTAGACCGTGGGCGGTTGACCGTTGCTCGTGACTTCATCGATTCCGTCCGGGAGCGATTCCACGAGTCGGTCCGCCAGTCGGAGACACTTGGCGACGGATCTTCGTCACTAGCTCGGATGGAGTCGGACTGGCGTTTCGCGGCCCGGGGAACCGTTCGCACAGACTCTCACGGGTCCGCCTTCGACTCGAGATCAACGGTGCGCATGCATCGAGATCGGACGGCCCCCGTACTGCGAAGCTGCCTGCCAGGGCCGGTTTTCGTCACGTGCGCTTAGGTGCTGCAGTTCGCGCCGTAGGCCGCGGTGCCGGGCTGGCTCGCCTCCCCCGAGTTCGGATTCACCATGAGACACGTCTCGTCGATGGCCACGAACTGACTCGCGGGGATCTGCTTGAGTTGGTCCACCTCGGCGTAGGTCCAGCGCGTGTCCGCCGTCCCCTGGAAGTACCAGTTGCTGCCGTTGTCGGCGAGGATCAGCCCGTAAGTCTTCATAGTCGTGAGCACGGTCTGGCAGAACGAGGCGCACTCGACCGCGGGCAGGGTGAACGACGCGTCGAGGCGGAACCGCGCGCCCATGGGCGGGCAGCTGGTGTTGGCCTGGCCAGCCTCGTGGCGTGCCGGCCACAGATACGCCTGCTGGGTGCATTCGGCGGTGAAACGGATGGCGTGGTCCATCGCTCGTGACGCGACCTCGTCGAAGTTGACGAGACCGGGCAGAATCGGCAAGCCGGCGGCGTCCGCCGAAGTGAACCCCGCTGGCCGCAGCGCATTGGATCCGAGATTCCAGACCGCCCCCGAGCTCGCCGTCGAACGGCCGTTGGGCCGATAGCGGGTGTCGTAGGTCTCGAAGAGCGTGCACGGCGCAGATGAGGAGGTCCGGTACGGGTCGACCATCAGCGCGTGACGATCCGATCCCCCTTCGATCGGCGTGGACGCCGTCAGCGGGTAGGGACGTCGGTCGCTCTCCAACGCGTAGAGGAACGACAGGTGGGCGAACGGTGTGGCGTGGCGCACGACCACCCACGGGATGCCATAGGGCTGGCGAGGGTCTCCCGACGGTCCGAAGTCCGGGTGCAGGTAGGTCGTGGAGGCGGACATCGACGCGAGCCAGGTCGCGCTGTTCGAATTGACCGGCAGGCCGGTGATTGGCGTGTTCCACACGTTGTTCGCTGGAAAGGCCCGGCAGTTGGTCTTGGGCAGCACTTGACTCGCTGCCCGGGCTGCGCGCGACGGCGTCGAAGTGCCCAATCGGGCGGGTGCGGTCACGGCGCCGCTGGGAGTCGTGGCCAGCGTGGCGACCACGGCGACGAGCGCCGCACCGACCGCCGCGACACGATGTCGGTGCGGGCGCAGGGGTGAACCTCGAGACATGGTGCCGTTCTACTGCGCCGACGCGCCCACGGCCACCGCATTGTCCGGGAATTGTGGCGGCGAGTGTCCTTCGACGGATTTGACGGCCGCGCATGTCGCCATCGGACTGAATGGCGGGTCACGGGCGGAGCCACTCACCGTCCGCACTCTCGCCGGGGTCGACTGAGGCCCCGCAGTCGAGCCATGATGTTCGTCTGGAGGTGTCGAAGACCGTGGACGATTCCTACAATCTCGAACGCTTCGTCCAAGCGCAGGATTCCGGGAGTAGCTACCAGAACGCACTGGAAGAGATCCGCAACGGCAGGAAGAGGGGACATTGGATCTGGTGGGTCTTTCCTCAGTTGGCCGGATTGGGAAGAAGCCCCACCTCGCGCGAATACTCCATCACTTCACTGGATGAGGCCCGGGCCTATCTGAGTCATCCGCTGCTGGGGTCTCGCCTATGCGAAGCAGCGTCGGTGATGACCAGCCACGTCGGTCGGACCGCCGCGTCGATCTTGAACGGCGACGACATCAAGTTCCGCTCCTCGATGACGTTGTTCATGCGGGCTTCGCCGACGGATGAGTTGTTCCGTGAAGCAATCGAGCAGTTCTTCCACGGGGAACCGGACGCACTGACCGATTCGCTCTTGCGAGAGACGGGAACGAAGGACCAGGATCTCGGTCGCGCGGGAACTTGACGTGCCGTCGATGTTGTGGAACCGCGGAAGGTGAACGGCAACAAATTCTAGGTCGCCAATGCGGGGCGCCTGAACCGCCACGTCGTGCCCCGGGGCCACCTGGCGCCATGCTCTCGCATGTCGGTCCACGAGGCGAAGGACCATTGCGGAATGCTTCGCTTCAATCGTCAGAACGTGGTGGCGATCCGGAATTCGACCAGCCGCCTTCGGCAAACTCGGTGGGTCGTGGAGTACGGCAATTGATGCACCTAGTGGCGATACTGATCACGTGACCAGCACCGACACGACCTCCGTTGTCGTCACCCGTGCCTACGCCTACGCCCTCGACCCCACGCCCGCCCAGATCTCGATGCTGCGCAGCCACGTCGGCGGATCGAGGTTCGCGTACAACGCGATGCTCGCACTGTGAAGGACAACTGGGACGAGAACCGCGTCAGGAAGGAGGCCGGGATCGAGGTCGCGAAGGACGACTGGATCGACACCCGCCACTTCGGCCTGCTCTACCTCCGGGCCGAGCACCGCGACGAGGTAGCCCCGTGGTGGGTTGCGAACGGCTCGAGCACCTACAACGACGCCGCTCAACGCCTCTCGGCGGCCTTCACCAACTTGCGCAAGGGCCGCGCCAAGTTCCCCCACTTCAAACGCAAGGGCCAGGGTGGCTCGGTCCGGTTCCTGGGGCCGGCCGTGCGTCTCGTCGATTCCCACCACGTGCGCATAGCTCGCATCGGCGAGCTCAAGACCTACGAGTCCACCCGCAAGCTCTTTCGCCACCTCGAGCGCGGCACCGGCAAGATAGTGGCCGCGACGCTCACCCAGCGCGGCGGCACGTGGGCGGTCTCGTTCACCGTCGAGGTCGCCCAGATGGTCCCCGCAACGCGGGCCCCCGAGCGGATCATCGGCGTCGACGTCGGCCTCACGACCCTCTACACCGGCGCCACCCCCGACGCAGAGCACGTCCTCGAGGTCGCCAACCCCCGCCACTACGTGAAGTCACAGAAGAAGCTGGCCCACGCCCAGCGTGTTGCCGCGCGGCGCCAGGGGCCGAAGAAGGGCGCCGCTGCGTCGAACCGGTGGAAGAAGGCCAACGGTCGGGTCCAGACCATCCACGCCGGAGTGGCCAACGCCCGCAAGAACCTGCTCCACGAGACCACGTCGATGCTCGCGAAGAACTACGACGTGATCGTGATCGAGGACCTCAACGTGGCGGGCATGGTGAAGAGCCCTTCACTGGCAAAGCACATCAGCGACGCCGCGTGGGGCGAGTTCGCCCGCCAGCTCGAGTACAAGACGAAGTGGTACGGCTCTGCCCTCGTGCGCGCCGACCGGTTCTACCCATCTTCAAAAACCTGCAGTCAATGCGGGACAGTTAAAGCCACGCTGTCTCTTGACCAACGGACGTATCACTGCGGGGCCTGTGGCCTCGTGCTTGACCGCGACCTCAATGCGGCGATCAACCTGGCCCGGATGGGCCTGCCGGGGGCAAGCTCCGGTACTGGACGTGGAGGGGAGGCAAGTCCCGCGCAGCAGAAGCTTGTTGCAACGGCGCGCCCCGACGAAGCGTCAACCGAAACGCCACTTGCTGTCGGCGCGTAGGAGATACTTCGGTTCAGATCTCGGTGTGGTGCGTAGTTTGCCGTACTCCACGACCAACCGAGTTTGCCGAAGGAGCGACCAGCAATCACACGCCGTTGCGACACGGCCCCGACCACTACGATTTGGCATGGGCGAGAGCGCTTCCCACGCGAATTTCAAACCAATCGATCACCCGGTGCGCGCGGCGATCGTCGGTCTTGGTCGCGTGTACGACCTGAACATCAGAGGCTACCTCGACAACCCCGACGCCCGGGTGGTGGCGCTCGTCGACCCGAACGACGAACGTCGAGCGCGACGCCAGGTCGATTGGCCCGAGGCACGTGTCTTCAGCTCCGTTGACGAATTGGCCTCGAGTGGCCTCAGCGTCGATGCGGTCGAATTGCTGCTGCCGACGACGGTGAACGAAGAGGTCGTCACTTCGTGCCTGAGCCAGCAGTGGCACGTCAACCTGCAGAAGCCCTTCGCCAACGACCTCGCGAGCGCGACGCGGATGACGAAGGCGGCTCGTGACAACGGCTGCCAACTGCGGGTGATGGAGAACTACCTCTTCTATGAGCCGCTACGCAAGCTGAAGCAGGTCATCGACTCGGGCGAGCTCGGGCCGATCAGCGGGTATCACATGAAGATGGTCGCCAGCGGACGTGGGGGTTGGGAAGTACCCGGCGACGCCTTTGAGTGGCGCTTCGACCAAGCCCAGCGCGGACGAGGCGTCCTGCTCTTCGACGATGGCTGGCACAAGCTCTCCACCGCAATCTGGCTGTTCGGGCCGGTCGCCCAGGTTCGCGCCTGGGTAGGGACCACGGAGATCATCCCCGGGATGGAGATCGACGCGCCGACCACCTTGGTGTGGGAGCACGTGAACGGCATTCGTGGCGTTTGGGACATCGCATTTGCGGTCGACATGCTTCTCAAGTCCGACTACTACTCGAATGACGAGCGTTGGGAGGTCACCGGTCGACGCGGCTTCGCCCGAGTGAATCGTTGCACCAGCCGAGGCATCCAGCAGCCGAGTTTCGAGGTGTACCTCGACGGCGAGGTGCGGGCACAACACGCGCTGGACGACGACTGGGCGAGCAGCTTTCGCGACTCGGGGCGTCACTGGCTCCGCTGGCTTCGTACGGGTGCGGGCCCGCTCCACTGGGGGGCGGAGGACGCCCTCGACGTGCTGCGCTTCGCGCTCGCGGCCTACGAGAGCCACGCCGGTGGTGGGGTCGGGGTGGACCCCCGGACCGTCGCCTGAGGGTTCGAGAGGTCGGCTCGGGTCGTCCCCGGGAGCGACCGGTGGCGCGTGGCCGCGACCCTTGGACGGAGTCTTCAGAAACCGTCGATCGGGGTTGACGTAGGCGGACTCTTGAACGATGATGGGGCCATGCTCGACCATGTCTCCCTTCAATGCGCCGACGTCGCCGCCAGCGCCTCCTTCTACGACGCGGTGTTGGCTCCCCTCGGCGGGGCGCGCGTCATGGACTTCGGTGAAGCGATCGGTTACGGAGTCCCGCCGATGCCCGACTTCTGGATCGGCGCTCAGACCACCGGAGAGGGTTTTCGCGAGACCCACGTCGCGTTCGCGGCGCCCAATCGCGCGGCGGTGCGGGCGTTTCACGAGACCGCTGTTGCTCGAGGCGTCGAAGTGCTGCACGAGCCCCGACTCTGGCCCGAGTATCACCCGAACTACTACGGGGTCTTCGTACGCGACCCTGACGGCAACAATGTCGAGGCCGTTTGCCATTCGCCAGAGTGAGTCGGCGCCAGCGCTCGTAGGACCCACGGCGGACCGCGGGTTCGCGCCGCTCGCTGCACCGTGAGGCCACGCCAATGCTCGCCCAGTGCTAAAGCCACGGTGGGCACTCGCCAGGTCGCACGACGCGGTCCACGGGGGCCTTCCAGGCGACGCTGGGGTCGAGCTATCCGTACATGGACGTGGCGCACGAGACCGCCGCGTTCGCGAATGCCTTCCATCCGTTGGTCCACTGCTTGGAATGCGTCGAGATGTACTTCTCGAGTTTCAGCGCACTGGCCGTCTTGCTCTCGTACTGCATCACGGTCACCAATTCGCCGAGAACCTTCTTGGCCGAACCGGGGGCCTGCTTCGCCAGTGTCCGATAGTAGGGAAGGTAGGCCTTGAGCCACTTGCGGTAGTTGCCCAGGTTGGACGCCGTCGGCGCCTTCACCTTGGAGAGCTGGAGCAGGGTGGTGCAGAATGCGCTCGGTGCCGCCGAGCGCATCGTGGACGCTCCACTGCTCGGCACGGCGATGCCCAACGAGGCCACCATCGCCGCCGCGGCCACGGCCGCGCCGATGGCCGCCCTGGGGTTCGAGAGGAAATGGCTGTTTCGAGTCTTCAACACATCGCTCCTTCTTTGGGGGCCCGACCCCGATCTGGAAAGCAGCTCCACATCGATGAGACGCTCTCACCTTGCTCTACGCCAGTGTCTATCAGATGACCCTCGTCATGCGCGACTCGTCGTCGGACGCTGCGCGGTGTTGACCGGGAGCCGCGCTACGAGCGGCGAATAGGCGCCGAGACCGGCGTCGCGTCGCTCAGGGCCTCGCGAGCGTGGTAGCTCGAGCGGGTCAACGGCGAGGACTGCACGTGCTTGAGCCCCAGGCGCGTCCCGCGAAGAGCCAGGTCGTCGAACTCCTCGGGCGCCCACCAACGCGCGACGGGCAGGTGGCTCTCGGTCGGGCGCAAGTACTGGCCGATCGTGGCGATGGAGACGCCGACCGCCGCCAGGTCCGCGAGGGCCTCTTCGACCTCGTCGGCCGTCTCGCCCAGGCCCACCATCATGCCGGACTTGGTGGTGAGACCGGCCTGCACGCTTCTCGCGAGCACGGTGAGCGAGCGCAGGTAGCCGGCGCTCGGGCGAACGGCCCGCTGCAATCGCGCCACGGTCTCGATGTTGTGGTTCATCACGTCGGGTCTCGAGTCGATGATCAGCTGCAGGGCCCGGGCGTCACCGCGCAGGTCACTGATCAGCACCTCGACGTCGGTGTCGGGTGATCGGTCACGAATCGCCCGCACCGTCTGGGCGATCGCGCCGGCGCCACCATCGGCCAGGTCGTCGCGCGCCACGCAGGTCACCACGGCGTGGCTCAACTTCAGGCGCACGACCGCCTCGGCGACGCGATCGGGCTCGGTCGGGTCAAGGGCCAGCGGCTTGCGGGTGTCAATCAGGCAGAAGCCGCACGCACGGGTGCACCGCTCACCGTTGACCATGAAGGTGGCCGTGCCGGCCGACCAGCATTCGAAGATGTTGGGACAGCCCGCCTCCTCGCAGACCGTGACGAGACGCAAGTCCTCGGTGAGCGTGCGCAATGACTGGAACTCGTTGCCCATGTGGGCTTCGATCCGCAACCACTCAGGCTTGCGCGAACGAATCGGGATGCCCGCATCGGGATCGAC
>JADGOJ010000144.1 GCA_017883045.1 Acidimicrobiales bacterium | reverse complement strand
GAGCGCGCACCATCGCCCAACCGAGCAGGACGCCCACGATCAGGCCCTCGATGCTGCCGAGCAGTGAGATGATGAGCGACTCCTTTCGAACCGTCGAGCGCAACTGGCCCCGGGTCATGCCGACCGCGCGCAGCAGCCCCAATTCGCGCGTGCGCTCGTAGGTCGAGAGCGCGAGCGTGTTGGCGATGCCGATGAGCGCGATCAGGACCGCCAGCGCGAGTAGTCCGTAGACGAGGTTGAGCAACTGATCAATCTGCTTGGCTTGCTGCAGCTTGTACTGGGCCTGATCGAGCAGCGTGGCCGTCGGGTAGGAGCTGAGCACGGACTCCACCGCGTGGCGCCCGGCCGACGCGGAGACCCCGGGTGCGAGCTTCACGTACTCCTGGACGTCGAGCTGCTGTGGGAAGTTCGCCTGGGCCGCGCCAAGGGGCACGAAGAAGTCGCCTGCGGTCTCGCGGCCCTTGTAGATGGCGCGCACGGTGAAGGTCTGGCGACCGGTCGCCGTGAAGATGAGCTGCACGTGGCTGCCAAGCGTGAGGTGGTGATCGGTGGCGACCTGCGTGGACACGGCGATGTCGCGCGCGCCCATCGTCGAGACGGCTCCCTTGGTGACCCCGACGTTGAACAACTTCAGGATGCCCTTGGGGTCGGCCGCCTTGATCGTCGACGTAGTGCCGAAGATCTGGGCGAAGCCTGAGCGGATGCCGAGCGCGGTCGAGACCTCGGGCAACTTACTCAGCCGCTGTTGGAGCGTCGGGCTGAAACCACCCGTCAGGCCGGTGACGTCGCCGCTCGTGATGACGAAGTCGGCCTTCATGGACGAGTCGATGATGGAGTTGATCGAGGCCTTGGTCGACGTCGCGACGATCGACATCAGGGACACGATCGCGACGCCGATCATCAACGCCGACGCGGTCGAAGAAGTGCGCGTCGGATTGCGCACCGCGTTCTCCCGGGCCAGTTTCCCGGTGGTGCTGCGCCACGCGAGCGGAGCGCCAAGCAGTCGACTGGCCGGACGGGCCATCAGCGGGCCGAGGATGGCGATGCCGAGGAACACCGCGGCCGCGCCCCCGCCGACGAAGCCCACGCGATTGCCGACCTTGGTGAACAGTCCGATGCTCAGCGCGGCTGCGCCGATGACCGTCACGACGAGTCCGCTCACCGCGCGGGTGCTCGACGGGCTCTGGGGTTCGACGACGACGTCTTGCATCGCGGCGACCGGCGGCACCCGCGCGGCGCGCCGTGCCGGCTGCAGCGCCGACAGCATCGTGATGACGGTCCCGGCGACGAGCGCGACGAGAATCGTTCGAGGGGTGACCACGAGGCCGGTGGCGGGAATGTCGATGCCGATCGCCTTGAGCAGGGCCTTCAGTCCCGCGGCCAAGGCGATGCCCACCCCGAGGCCGAGGGCCGAGGCGGCCAGGCCGATCAGCAGCGCTTCACCCACGACCGAACTCGTGACCTGGGCCCGACTGGCCCCGACGGCGCGCAGTAGCGCCAGTTCACGCACCCGTTGGGCGACGGTGATCGAGAGGGTGTTGAAGATGAGGAACGACCCCACGAAGAGGGCGATCAGCGCGAAGATCAGGAGGAACGTGTGGAAGAACCCGAGCGCGTCACGCACGGACTTTTGGCCCTCTTGGGTGATGGACTGACCCGAGATCACCTCGAGGTGCGAGTCGTGAAGGGCCCTCTGGATTCGCTCGACGAGCTGGTACTGGCTGGCGCCGGGCTGCGCTGCGACGTCGATCTCATTGACCATGCCGGGCTTGCCGAGGACCCGAGCGGCCTGCGCGGGGGTGAAGACGGTGATCGTCGCGCCCAGGGGGCTGGCGACGCTGCCCCAGGTGGCGATTCCCGAGATCACGTAGGTCGTCGGCGGCAGTTGACTCAGTACGACGACGCGATCGCCCACCGAGAAGTGCCCGACCGCAGCCGAGTGCTTGTCGATCACGACTTCGTTGTCGGCGCGAGGCGCGTGACTGCCGGGCAGCAGCCGCAGCGGGTTCAGGGCAGGGACGTCGGTCCAGGCCTCGCCGAGCGTGGGCGGGCCGGCCCCGGGATTGCCAATCGCCTTGCCGTCACGTCCCACCAACTGGGCGTAGCCGCCGATCACGGGGGCGACGGCCCGCACGCCGGGCACCTTCTTGATGGTGGCGACCAACGTGGCGGGAATATCGGGACGCTGGCTGGTGAACGAGGTGGTGGACTTGAACGGCTGGGTGGCCCGCACGACGGCGTCGGTGGAGTGATAGATGTCGGTGAAGAGACCGTCGAACGTCCGCCCGATCGTGTCGGTCAGCACGAGGGTCCCGGCCATGAACGAGACGCCGAGTACGATGGCCAGTGCCGTGAGGGCGTAGCGCAATCGGTGCGCGAAGACCCCCTTGAGCGTGATGCGCCACACGGCTACTCCCCGAGTTCGCGGATGGAGTTGAGGATGAGTTCGGTCGTCGGGTAGTTGAGCTCTCGCACCAGCAAGCCGTCGGCGAGGAACAGCACGCGGTCGGCGAAACTCGCGGCCCGTGAGTCGTGGGTGACCATCACGACGCTCTGCTGGTACTCGTTGACCGCACCTCGGATCTGCTCGAGCAGCTCGGTCGCGGACTTCGAATCCAGGTTGCCGGTCGGCTCGTCGGCGAACAACAGGTCGGGTCGGGTGACGAGCGCGCGGGCCATGGCGACGCGCTGCTGCTGTCCGCCCGACAGCTCCGAGGGGCGGTGCTTCAGACGGTTCTCGACGCCGAGCGACTTCGCGAGTCCCTCGACCCACGCCAAGTCAGGTCGGTGACCCCCGAGGGTGAGGGGCAGCACGATGTTCTCGAAGGCGCTGAGTGTGGGCACCAGGTTGAACGCCTGGAAGACGAAGCCGATGTGCTCTCGTCGCATGATGGTCATCTTCTTGTCGTCGAGCGTCTCGAGGTCGACGTCACCGATCAGCACTTGACCCGAGGTGAGCCGGTCGAGATTCGCGGTGTAGCTGCACGCGGTCGCGCCGAGGGCGAGCGCGATCGCGAGCGCGACGACGG
>JADGOJ010000143.1 GCA_017883045.1 Acidimicrobiales bacterium | reverse complement strand
TCTGGACTGTTATGAGCTGGTAGGCACCCCTCGGCCCGCTGGCGCCACAGGTACTCAGCCCGGGCGCACCGTCGGGACCGTGCCTCAGGTCTGTTGCCGAGAGCTACCGGATCTGCCGCGTTGGGCGCGCTCTTGCCCATGACAGCGCGTTGCGCGAGTGCGACGAATCCCGTGGCACCCGGTACACCGAGCGCCATTCCGCCCAGAATGGGCGCCTGCCTTCTCGTTCTCAATGAGAAGGTCAGCGGTTCGCTCCTCTTTAACTCCACCTTAGAAGGCGTTGTGCGAACCGCCGCCGGAACCCGATAGGTCGGGATGATCCGGCGGCGGTTGTGCACGCGGATCTCTTTGATGAGCTGGCGCAGGAGTTCTTTGGCCTGTTCGGGTCCCTCGGTCGTAAGGATGGCTTCGATTTGGTCAGCGAGGTCGGAAAGCTCGGCCGCGGCGGGCGTCGTGTGCCCGTCTGGGGCGAGCTGCCGGTTGAGGTCGGCCTGGTGGGCGTGGAGTGTTTCGAGGCGCTCGCGGAGGCCACGGACGCGCTCTTGGCAGCCGGGCTGAGCGCCCAACTCGGCGGCTATCCCGCGCCGATCCGGTGCCGAAGGACCTCGTTGACGGCGAGCGCGTCGATCCCGGGACACCGCACGCATGAGTTGTCGGATCGTGGCGGCGCCCAGCCCTGATTTCTGCGCTCGCTGATCGGCTGCTCGCAGCACGTGACGGACGCGCGTTCTGGCGCGTCGGCGTGGACGGCGTTGACGGCGCTGGCAAGACGTGGCTTGCGGACGAACTGGCGCACGAAGTCGACCGACGTGGTGTCCCGACGGTGCGGGTGATGCTCGACGGCTTTCACAACCCGAGCGCGCATCGCCACCAGCGTGGGCCCGGGTCGCCAGAGGGCTTCTTCCGCGACTCCTACGACTACGACAGCTTTCGTGCGCTTGTGCTGGATCCGCTCTCGCCCGGTGGGAGCGGCGTGTACGTACCAGCGATCCACGACGTAATGGACGAGCAGCCCGTCAGAGCTTCGCCGCTACGAGCACGCCCGGAATCCGTCGTGATCGTTGACGGCATCTTCCTGCATCGCGACGAGCTTGTCTCCTACTGGGACTACTCGATATGGCTCGACGTGCCGTTTGAGATCTCGACACCGCGCGGCGCGGCGCGGGGTTACGGGAACGCCGACCCGTCACACACCTCCAACCGTCGTTACGTCGAAGGACAACGCCTATACATCGCAGAGTGCGCTCCCGCGGGCAAGGCCACGGTCATCGTCGACAACCGCGATCTGAACGACCCCGACTTCGTCCGGCTCTGACGCTCTCGGCTGCGCGAGTGTGCGGGAATGTCCCTTGAGCTTCTAGCGCCGGGCCAGGGGGGCCAGTGCCGCGCTTATGACCGGATCGCCGGGTGTCCAGTCTAGGTTTGTGTAGGGAAGGGGTCTCTAGGCAGGACATCCGGAGCGATCCGAATCAGACGCTTGCCGAGATTCTCGCCGCGGTACAGCCCTGCGATCGAACCCGGTGCCTGCTCGATTCCGTCGAGGATGTCCTCTCGATAGCGGATCTGTCCGTTGCGCACCCAGCTCTCGAGTTCCCGCAGTGCGTCGGGACTGCGCTGAACATGGTCAAAGATGAGAAAACCCTGCATTCGCGCGCGTTTGACGAGAAGATGACGCTCGACCCGTGGTCCCTGGGGTGGCGGATCCCAGCTCGCGATGGACGCCGTGCCGCAGATGACCATCCGTGCTCCGACCGCGAGACGTCGCATGACGGAATCGCTGATAGGGCCGGCCGTGTTGTCGAAGTAGACATCGACGCCCTCAGGGCACGCAGCATCGAGTGCTGACTCAAAATCGTCAGCCCTGTAATCGACGGCGGAGTCGTAGCGGAACTCCTCGCGACACACACGCACCTTGTCAGGCCCGCCAGCAATGCCGACGGTACGGCACCCCTTGATCTTGGCGATTTGACCGACGCATGACCCGACCGCTCCCGCTGCCGTGGACACGACCACGGTCTCGCCCGCCTTGGGCTGGCCAATCTCCAGGAGGGCGAAATACGCGGTCAGACCATTGAGGCCGAGGACGCCAAGCGATGTCGAGATGGGCAAGCCTGAACCGCCGACCTCGCGCTCGATCGTCTCGGCGTCCACCACAGCGTAGTCCTGCCAGCCGAACATGCCAGTCACGTACTCGCCCGGGTGGAAATCAGAACTTCGCGACTCTTCGACGCGCCCGACGGCTAGCGAGCGCATGACCGCACCAAGCGCTACAGGCTCGGAATAGTTGGCGACCGCGCTGACCCAACCGCGCATCGCGGGATCCACCGACAGGTAGATATTGCGCACCAGAACCTGACCATTCGACGGGTCCGGCACAGGCGCCTCGACGATCTCGAAGTGCTCCGCCTGGGGAATGCCAGACGGCCTGGACTTCAGTCTGACCTGCCGGTTCACTCGTTGATGCATAGCTAGTACCCCCGGTGCATTCTAGTGGGTGCATTTTAGTGCTCGTCTTGCCGCGCCATAACGGCGACCCCTTAAGAAGGCGCGATACGCTGCGCTTGCCTCGGGCGACGGCTCGCCTCGATGGGCGAGCGTCCTCACGTCAGAGGGTAAAAGGCGGCGCGACGAAGTCGGCATCAGGATGGTTCGCGTAATACCCGGTTCGGCCCACCAAAGGGCTATAAGCTTCTGCCCGGCAGAACGTCGCACTCCTGTCGGCCCTTAGTGATCGAATGCTCTCGTGACAGAAGAAGTGCGGCGAGCGGTGCTCGCATACCTCGGACGCGGGGCAGACCCTCGCTTCAGCCGGCACTACGTCGTGGTCAACGTCCATCAGCAGACCGGCTGCTCGGAGACCGAGGTCTGGGAAGCACTATGGGGACTGGTGGCTGAAGGTTTCCTCTACCTCGACACAGCTGGCCAGCAGTCCAGTACGGATAACTGGCGCTGGTGCCTGTCAGCCGACGGGCGGCACGTCGTCAAAGGCGGCACCTGGGAGCCCCGAGACCCCGAGGGTTACCTCGCGCGGGTCCGACGTG
>JADGOJ010000068.1 GCA_017883045.1 Acidimicrobiales bacterium | reverse complement strand
CGGCGGGCCACCCGAGCCTCGTGGCGGTCACCCAGCGCGAGCTGGAGGACGTCTTCGTGGCCATGGGCTTCACGGTCTCGGAGGGGCCCGAGGTCGAGAGCGACTGGTACAACTTCGAGGCGCTGAACATCCCGCCCGCGCACCCCGCGCGCGGCATGTGGGACACCTTCTACGTCGAGCTCGGCGAGCCCGAGACCGTGGTGCTGCGCACCCACACGTCGCCCACGCAGATCCACTTGATGGAAGAGGCGGTGGCCAACGACACGCTGCCGATCCACTCGGTGATGCCCGGGCGCTGCTACCGGCGCGACACGCCCGACCAGCGACACCTCGCCGCCTTCCACCAGATCGAGGGCCTGGTCGTGGACCGGGGCATCGCCTTCTCGGACCTCGCGGGCGTCATCGAGACCTTCACGCGGGCCTACTTCGGCCCCGACATCCAGTCTCGCCTGCGCCCGGCCTTCTTCCCCTTCACTGAGCCGTCGGCCGAGTTCGAGGTCACCTGCACGATCTGTCGGGGCGACGGTTGCCGCACGTGCTCGCAGACCGGTTGGATCGAGCTCGGTGGGTGCGGCATGTTGGACCCCGCGGTGCTCGAGGCCGTCGGAGTCGACGGTGACGAGTGGAGCGGGTTCGCGTTCGGCTTCGGCATCGACCGTTGCGCCCAGATGCGTCACCAGATCGCTGACATGCGGGCGCTCACCGACAACGACACGCGCTTCCTCAGGCAGTTCTCGTGAGAATCGCGCTGTCGTGGCTTCGCGAGTTCGTCGAACTGCACGAGTCGCCCGACGAATTGCGACCGGTGCTCGACGACCTCGGGCTCGTCGTCGAGGGCATCGAGTACGTCGGCGAGGGACTGCAGGATGTCGTCGTCGCGCGCATCGACGAGATCCGGGCGATCAAGGGCGCCGACCGCGTGCGACTCGTCGTCGTCGATGCCGGCGCCGGGCCCCTCGAGATCGTCTGCGGCGCCACCAACTTCGCGCTCGGTGACCACGTGCCCCTCGCGCCGGTGGGCGCGGTGCTGCCCGGCGGCTTCGAGATCGCGCAGCGTTCGATGCGAGGTGTGACGTCCAACGGGATGCTCTGCTCGGCGCGCGAATTGGGCCTCAGCGAAGATCACCGGGGCCTGATGGTGCTCGACGCGATGATCGAGCCGGTCGTGGGCCAGAGCCTCCTCGAGGCGCTCGACATCACACCCGACGTGGTCTTTGACATCTCGGTTGAGGGCAACCGTCCCGACGCGTGGTCCGTCGAGGGTGTCGCGCGAGACCTCGCCACCCGGTTCGGCCGAGCGCTGGCGGCGCCATCCCTGGCTGAACCCAACGGGACCGAAACGAGCGCCTCGTTCGCGGGCGCCGGCATCGACGACCCGGACCTGTGCGGTCGGCTAACGGTGTCGGTGCTGCGCAACGTGAACGTCGGTCCATCACCCGCGTGGGTCGCGCGGCGCGTGCAGAGCGCGGGCATGCGACCGATCTCGAACGTCGTCGACGCGTCGAACCTCGTCATGCTCGAACTGGGCCAGCCCACGCACCCCTACGACGCCGCGCAAGTGGCGCGACGGACCATCCGCGCGCGCCGCGCGCGCCCGGGCGAGAAACTGCTGACCCTCGACGGAGTCGAGCGCGAACTCGCCAGGGCTGGCCGGGGGCTGGGCGACACCGGCGAGGACTGCGTGATCGTCGACGGCGACGACCACGTGATCGGGTTGGCGGGCATCATGGGCGGCGCCACCAGCGAGATCAGCGACGACACGACCGACGTGCTGCTCGAGGCCGCCTTCTTCGACCCGATGACCATCGCGCGCAGCTCGAAGCGCCACGGACTGCGCAGTGAGGCGTCGAACCGCTTCGAGCGCGGCGTCGACCCCCACCTCGCCTTGCGCGCGGCCGCCCGGTTCGTGGCCATCCTTCGCGAGAGCGTTCCGGACCTGGAGTGGTTGAGCGCCCCCCTCGACGTCTGGGGCACGATCCCGACGCCGCCCACCGTCGAGATTCGCAGCGACGACGTCGAACGGCTGCTCGGACTGGAGATCCCTGACGACGAGGTGACGTCGATACTTCGCGGACTCAACTTCGAGGTGACCGAACATGGCGAGAGCCTGATGGTCGTGCCCTCGACGGCCCGTCTCGATGTTCGAAGCGGGGCCGCCGGACGGGCCGACGTTATCGAGGAGGTCGCGCGCATCTACGGCTACCGGCGACTGCCTCGACGCACACCCAAGTGGCCCGAGCCCGGTGCCCTGAGCCAGCGCCAGCGGCTGCGCCGTCACCTGCGCGACGTCGTGGTCGACCTCGGCGCCATCGAGGCCTGGACCCCGACGTTGGGCAGCGACGCCGAGTTCGACCTGCTCCATCCCGGAGTCGAGAGGGTCCGCATCACCAACCCGCTCGCCTCGGAGGAGTCCGTGATGCGCGCGACGATGATCACGGGCCTCGTTCGTGCGTGGGGCAAGAACGTCGAACGCGGCACGGGCGACGTGGTGTTGGCCGAGATCGGGGCGGTCTTCGCCCATCCCGCCACCACGCCGACCTCGCGTCCGACCCGGGGCGGGGTCGGCGGATCGGTCACCCTGCATCTGCCCTACGAGAACGAACGACTTACCGTCGTGCTCGGCCGTCACGATGACGACGCGACGAGCGCGGTGGCCTTCTGGGCCATCCTGGCCGAGCGGCTGGGTCTGGCCGACGTCGTGGTTCGCTCGGTCGACACGACGCCCCACGGACTGCACCCCACGCGTTGTGGCCGGCTGGTCGATCGCGCGTCGGGGTCGGTGCTCGGCTTCGTCGGCGAGGTCGACGCGGCGCTGGTCGAGTCCCTCGTCGCCGCGTCGGCGAATCGGCGCGTCGGCATCATCGACCTGGACGTGGACGCGCTGGCGGACTTCACGAAGGCCACGCGCCGAGGTGAAGTGGCCTCCGTGCCCAGCCGCTATCCGAGTGCGTCGATCGACCTGGCGTTCGTCACGCCGACGTCGGTGCACGCGGCCGACCTGGCGCACGAGTTGGCCAGCGCCTCTGAGCTGGTCGAGGACGTCGCGCTCTTCGACGTCTATCGGGGCGCCAATCTGCCCGACGCGACGCGCAGCGTGGCCTTCAGCGTGCGCTTCAGCTCTCCCGATCGAACATTGAGCGAGAGCGAGGTCGCCCGGGCCAGGGAACTCCTCATCGACAAAGCTCGGTCGTTGGGCGCGGTGCTTCGCTGAACCCTCGGGCGCTCGAAGAAGAGTGCGATAGTTTGCCAACGTGATCGAGTTTGTCCCGCCCCCAGGCCAGGGCCGACGATTCAGCGGCGAGTTCTCGGTGCGACTCGGCGACGCCGACGCGACGGGCCAACTGCGACTCGACGGGGTGGCCCGCTTCCTTCAAGACGTCGCGACCGACGACTGGGACGACACCGGGATCACCTCCAGCGACACGTGGGTAGTGCGACGTACGGCCGTTCGCGTGGCCGTGGGCGGTCGCTGGCCCCGGTACAAGGAGCGTCTCACCCTGACGACCTGGTGCGGCGGCTGGGGCGCGGCCTGGGCGGAGCGGCGAACGGACATCTCGGCAGACGGGCGGCTCCTCGTCGAGGCCGTGGCCCTGTGGGTGCCCATCGACCCGACGGGCCATCCCGTGCGGATCGGGCCGCACTTCTTCGAGGTCTACGGCGAGGCGGTGCAGGGACGCAAGGTCTCGGGTCGCGTCACCGCGCCGGTGGTCGCGGAGGGGGCAGTGCTGCGACCCTGGCCCCTTCGACGCGCCGACCTCGACATCGTGGGCCACGTCAACAACGCCGCGGTGTGGCAAGCGGTCACCGAGGTCGTCAACACGCCGGTCTCGCACGTCGTGGTGACGCATCACGGACCTGTGGAGAGCGGTCACGACGTGACCCTCGCCAGTGCGCCCGGCGCCCTCTGGCTGCTGGTCGACGGCAAGGTGGAGGTTTCAGCCGAGTTCTCCGCGTAGTTCTTCCTAGGGGACTTCGAGCGGCAGCGCCGGGGTGGGACGGCTGGTGGCGAAGATGCAGCCGACCAGCACCAGCGGGAAGCCGAGGATGATCCCGACGGTCAGGGGCTCGTTGAGTCCGATGACGCCCAGGACCACGGCAATCGCGGTGTTGAAGTAGGTGACGACGACAGAGCGAGTGGCGCCGACCTCCTTGATGAGCTCGAAGAAGACGAGGAACGCACCGGCGGTGCACACGACGGAGAGCACCGCCACCGAGCTCCAGGTCTCCGCCGAGATGTGCGCGGGCCAGTGCACGATGCTCCAGGGGATCCAGCACAACGCGACGAAGGCGGTCGCCCCGGCGACCACGGCGATCCCCGGCACATGGGTCAGCCTGGTGGCGAGAATGATCGGTCCGACCGTGTAGCCCAGAGCGACGATCAACATGAAGCCGACCCAGGTCAGAGAACCGCTGCGCACGTCGAGTCCGACCAGCAGCGCGACACCAGCGGCGCCAACCGCGAGGCCGAGGTAGCGGAGCGCCGAGATGTGCTCCTCGGTGCGCCGGATGCGTTGGGCCACCACGGAGAAGAGCGGCACGCAGCAGATCAGCAGGCTGGTCAGTGAACTCGTGATGTGCTTCTCGGCCGTCGACATGAAGTACCACGGCACACCGAACTCGGCGATCCCAAAGACGGCGATCCATTTGAAGTTCCTTGCGAGCACCCCCACGTTGCGCTGGGCGATGACGAAGGGGGTCAACAAGAGGGCGACCGGCGCGGTTCGAGCGAGGACCAGCACACCAGGGTCGAGCTGACGCACGGCGACGCGGATCAGGAGGTAGGGCAGCCCCCAGATGACGGCCATAACCAGGAAAAGGGCCCAGCCGCGACGTGACATGGCGACCAGACTAGCCGCTCGAAGATGGAGTTGCATCTTTGCTACGTGGTGTGCATAAAATGACATCATGCGAGTCGGGGTCATCGGAGCGTCGGGCTACGCCGGAGCGGAGGTCCTTCGTCTCTGCGCGTCGCACCCCGACTTGGACGTCGTCGTCGCCTCGGGCGAATCCAACGCCGGCCGCCTGGTTGCCGAGCACGTCCCGGCGCTCGCGGGAGCGTACCCGTCGATGGTCTTCGAGCCGACGACCAACGCCCTGGGGACCGAGCTCGACGTCGTGTTCCTCGCCCTGCCTCACGGCCAGAGCCAGCGTTTCGTGCCCGATCTGGTCACTCGCGGCGTCATGGTCGTCGACCTCGGCGCGGACTTCCGATTGAAGGACGCCTCGCACTACGTGACATGGTACGGCGAGGCCCACCACGCGCCGGAGCTGCTGGCGTCATCGGTCTACGGACTCGTCGAACGCCATCGCGACGAGTTGGCGGGGGCCAGGTTGATCGCGGTACCGGGCTGCTACCCGACGGCCAGTTCGCTCGCCCTCGGGCCATTCGTGGACCGCGGCCTCGTCGCCTCGCGCGGCATCGTCGTGAACGCGCTCAGCGGCGCCTCGGGCGCGGGACGCGCCACAAGCGACCGGCTGCACTTCTCGCGTCTGGCGGGCAACGCCGAGGCCTACAGCCTGGTGACCCATCGTCACACCCCAGAGATCGAGCAGGAGATCCACGCCGAGCTGATCTTCACCCCTCACCTCGTGCCCGTGAGCCGGGGCATGCTGGTCAGCGCCTACGCACCGATCACCACGTCCGGATTCTCGTCCGAGGATGCGATCGAGGTACTGCTCGAGACCTACGCCAACGACCCCTTCGTCGTCGTCAGCGACCAGCCGCCGACGCTGAAGGACCCGGTCGGCAGCAATCTCTGCTTCGTCAGCGCCCGGGTCGACCCACGCACCGGTTGGCTGCTGGCGATGAGCTCGATCGACAATCTGGTCAAGGGCGCCGCAGGCCAGGCGATCCAGGCCTGGAACGTCGCCACCGGACGTGACGAGACGCTCGGGTTGCCACTGACGGGGCTGACGCCATGAGCTCGCTGGTCGTGAAGCTCGGCGGTCACACCCTCGATTCGCTCGACCCCAAGGCCCAGGTGCTGGTCGACCTGGCGAGTGACGTGGCGGCGCTGCGCGCCGCGGGCACCGACGTCGTGATCGTGCATGGCGGGGGCCCTCAGATCGCCCAACTTCTCTCGAACGTGGGCCTCGAGAGCCGCTTCCACGAGGGACTGCGGATCACCGACCCCACGACCATGGGGTACGTGGCCATGGCGCTGTCCCTCGTGAACCTGCACGTGGTCGCGGCGCTGAACCAGGCCGGGCTGCAGAGCATCGGGCTGTCGGGCGCCGACGGGTCGGTGCTGCGTTCCGCGTCGCTCGGCGAGCCGTGGGACCGGGCCGGCTCCGCGCCGAAGGTGCAGGGCGACGTGGTCGAGGCGCTCTGGAAGGATGGCTTCACTCCGGTCATGAGCTCGGTCGCGCTCGACGCCAACGGCGAACTGCTGAACTGCAACGCGGACTCGGTCGCGGGGGCGGTCGCGGGCGCCCTCGGCGCCTCCTCGCTCGTGCTCCTGAGCGACATCGACCAGCTTCGCGCCGACCCCGACGACGCCGACTCGTCGCTGGCGTCGGTCACGAGTGCCGCGGTGAGGGCCCTGATCGACTCGGGCGCCGCTCGCGACGGCATGCGCCCCAAGATGACCGCGGCCCTCGACGCTCTCGCCAGCGGAGCGAAGAGGATCGTCATGGCCAATGGCACCCGGCCCCATGCGCTGCGCGACGCCCTGACCAGTTCCATCCCGACCACGGAGGTAGTGCGGTGACGCGACACTTCATCACGATTGAGCAGCAGAGCACGTCGGACCTCGACTCGATCTACGATCTGGCCTGCTCGGCGTTCGACGACGAGACCCTGAAGGGCCAAGGCGTCGCCCTGGTCTTCGAACGTCCCAGTCTGCGCACTCGCGCGTCGAGCTCGACGGCGGTGCACGAGCTCGGAGGGTACGCCACGTTCTTCAGCGACGAGGAGATCGGTCTGGGCAGCCGCGAGAGCGCCGAGGACGTGGGCCGGACCCTCGCCGAGATGTACTCCATCGCGGCGCTGCGAGTGCGCGACCACGAGGTCTTCGGTCGCATCCGCCGGGCCACGGCCGAGCGGATGTCACTGGTCAACCTGCTGAGCGACGCGGCACATCCCACCCAGGCGGTGGCCGACGTCCTGACCATCGCCGAGCACTTCGCCAAGGGCGACGTCAACGGTCTCGCCGGGCTCGACGTGGCCTACCTCGGTGACGCCACCAACGTGACGAGGTCGCTCGCCGTCGCCCTCTTGCGCCTCGGCGTGAACGTCACGGTCGGCGCACCCGCGGGCTACCAGTTGAGTGAGGTCGGCCCGGAGAGTCCCAGCGCCGTCACCGACGGCGGGACGCTGCGACTGACCGAATCGGCCGAGGAAGCCGTGAAGGACGTCGACGTCGTGTACACCGACGCCTGGATTTCGATGGGCTACGAGGACGAGACCGCGCAGCGGCGTATCGACCTCGCGTCGTTTCGCGTCGACGGCGATCTGATGAAGTTGGCGAAGAAGGAGGCGGTGCTGCTGCACTGCCTGCCCGCGCACCGGGGCGACGAGATCACCGACGCCGTGCTCGACGGCGCCCAGTCACTCGTGTGGCGCCAAGTGTTCCACCGCCGCTCAGCCATGCGCGGCGTCCTTCGTTGGATCAAAGAGGAGAAGCCATGACCAAGACCCAACGCCAACATCGGATTGGCGAGTTGATCGAACGCGAGGTCATCTCGACCGCCGCCCAGATCGTGGCGCGGCTGCAGGCCGAAGGGATCGCCGCGACCCAGGCGACCGTGACGCGCGATCTCCAAGAGCTCGGCACCATCAAGGTGCGCGACGAGCATGGAGCTCGGCGCATCATCACCGCCACGGCGTCCAAGGTCTCGCACGCGCCGATCGACCACCTGCGCCGGATGATGGGCGAATGGGTGGTGTCGGTGGAGAGTTCGGGGAACCTGGTGGTCGTGCGCACGCCGCCGGGCTGCGCCCACGTGGTCGCGTCCGCCCTGGACCGCAGCGCCCTCGAGGGTGTGCTTGGCAGCGTGGCCGGGGATGACACAATTCTGGTGATCGCCAATGAGAGGCGCGGTGGGACCTCGCTGGCCCTCGAGTTCCGACTCCTGGCCGGTCTGGGAGACTCCAAGCCGTCGACGAAGAAGGGGGGGTAGCCATGACCAAGCGGGTTGTGCTCGCCTACAGCGGAGGACTGGACACCTCGGTCGCGGTGCGCTGGATGATCGAGGAGTGGGGAGTGGAGGTCGTCTGCGTGCTGGTGAACGTCGGTCAGGACACCGACAACGCCGAGAGCTTCGACGACATCAAGGCCCGCGCCATCGCCGCGGGCGCGATCGCCTGCGTGCTGGTCGACGCCCGCCGGGAGATGGCCGAGGAGTTCTGCGCCAGCGCCATCTTCGCCAACGCGCGCTACGAGGGGAAGTACCCGCTGGTCTCGGCCCTCTCGCGACCGGTGATCGTGCGCCACCTCGTTGACCAGGCTCGCAAGTTCAACGCCCACGCGGTGGCTCACGGCTGCACCGGTAAGGGCAACGACCAGGTCCGCTTCGAAGTCGGCACTCACGCGCTGGCCCCGGACCTCGAGGTGTTGGCGCCGGCGCGCAACTGGGGCATGACCCGCGCGGACTCGGTCGACTACGCCCAGAAGTGGGACATCCCGATCAAGGCGACGAAGGAGAAGATCTACTCCATCGACGAGAACCTCTGGGGCCGCGCCATCGAATGCGGGGCCATCGAAGACCCGTGGGCCCCGCCGCCCGAAGAGCCCTACACGCTGACGCGCGTCACCAACCCCGACCCGGTCGAGTTGACCGTCAGCTTCGCGGGGGGACTGCCCGTGGCCATCGACGGCGTCGTCCTGCCGCTGGCCGACCTCATTGGCGAGCTGAACGCCCGCGCCGGCGCGACGGGCTTCGGGCGCATCGACATGGTCGAAAACCGGCGCGTCGGCATCAAGAGCCGCGAGGTGTACGAGTGCCCGGCCGCGCTGGCGCTGATCGCCGCCCACGCCGACCTCGAGGATCTGGTCCTCGAACGCGACGTGCACCACGAGAAGGCCCGCCTCGAGTCACGTTGGTCCGAGCTGGTCTACGACGGCATGTGGTTCTCGCCGCTCAAGGAGGCGCTGGACGCCTTCATGGCCGACACCCAGCGCCACGTCACCGGTGACGTGCGACTGCGCTTCGAGGCGCCCGGGCTCTTGCGCATCGTCGGGCGACGCAGCCCCAAGGCGCTCTACGACCACGACCTCGCCACTTACGACGCGGCCGACACGTTCCAGCACGCCGACTCCGAGGGCTACGTGAAGATCTACGGATTGGGTGTCAAGACGTGGGCGGCGCGCCAGGGCGCCAAGAACTCGACACCGCCCAGCTCATGACGCTCTGGGGCGGACGATTCTCCACGTCGATGGACTCGACCGTCTGGGACCTCTCGGAGAGCTACTCGTTCGATCACGTCCTCTACGCCTACGACATCACCTGCTCGAAGGCCCACGTGCAGGGGCTCGTCGCCGCCGGGCTGCTCAGCGACGACGAGGGCGCGCTGCTGCTCTCGACGCTCGACCAGATTGAGGCGGAGTTCGATCGAGGGACGTTCGTGCGCCATCCGACGGACGAGGACATCCACATGGCCATCGAGCGTCGAGCGACCGAGCTCGCGGGCGACGTAGGGGCAAAGATCCACACCGCGCGCAGCCGCAACGACCAGGTGGCGACGACCCTTCGGCTCTTCACCCGTGACGCTCTCACCCAGATCGCTCGGCTCTGCCTCGAGCTCGTCGACGCGCTCGTCGATCTGGGCGAGCGCAATCATGAGGCGTACCTGCCGGGCTACACCCACCTGCAGCGAGCCCAGCCCGTCTTGTTGACCCACCACTTGAGCGCGCACGCGTGGGCGCTCCTTCGCGACGTCGACCGGCTCTTGGACGCGAGGGACCGGATGAACGTCTCGCCGCTCGGCGCCGGCGCCCTCGCGGGGACCTCGCTGCCCATCGAGCCCTCGGTCGCCGCGGACATCCTCGGCTTCGATGCGCCGTTCGCCAACTCGATGGACGCGGTGAGCGACCGCGACTTCGTGGCCGAGACCCTGTTCGCCGGCGCCCTGGTGGGCGTGCACCTGTCGCGCATGGGCGAGGAGTTGGTGCTGTGGACGTCCGCGGAGTTCAACTTCGCGACGCTGGGCGAGGCCTTCACCACCGGTTCGTCGATGCTGCCCCAGAAGAAGAACAGCGACGTGGCCGAGTTGGCCCGCGCCAAGAGTGGTCGGCTGGTGGGAAACCTGACCGGCCTGCTCGTCACCCTGAAGGGTCTGCCCCTCTCGTACAACCGTGACCTGCAGGAGGACAAGGAGCCCCTGTTCGACTCGGTGCGTCAGGTGACGCTGGTCCTCGCCGCGATGACCGGTGCCTATCGGTCCCTGACCTTCAACGCCGACGTGGCGAGGACGGCCGCCGACGACCAGTTCCTCGTCGCGATTGACATCGCCGAGAAACTCGTGGAAGGAGGCGTCCCCTTCCGCCAGGCCCACGAGAGGGTCGGCCGACTGGTCGGCGAGGCGGTCGCCAATGGCGTCCCCTTCGCCGAGGTCGTCCTCAGCGATCCCGCGTACGGGTCCTTCGCCGAACTCTTCGGCCCAGGCGCCGCGCTCGAGCGGCGACGCTCGCCCGGGGCCTCGGGGCCCGTCGCCGCGATGAACCAGGCCTCTCGGCTCGACGCCGCGCGCCAAGCCGCCTCTTCGCGGTTGTAGCGGCCGCGCATCGCGCCAGCCGATGTCACACGCTGGCGTCACAGTGGAACCCGGTGGCACGTTGTGCCCGCTCGCGAAACCTACAGTGAGGATGCATGGTCGAACGTCTGATAACCCCGTCGAAGATCACGGCGTGGTTGGAGTGTGCGCACTTCCTCTCGCTGCGCAACCAGGCCGACTCGGGGCTGCTGAACGTGCCACCCCGGGCCATGGGTTCGCTCGCGGACCTGCTCATCGAGAAGGGATCGACGCACGAGCGCAACTGCCTCGTGGAGTTCGAGGACCAAGGCCGGTCCGTGTACCAGGTGCCCGGTCGCAATCCCGATGAGACGTTCCTCCAGTGGGTCGATCGGATCGGCAATCCCATGGAGAAGGGCTACGACGTCATCTACCAGATGCCCTTCGTCCACGAGGGGATTCGCGGCATCGCCGACTTCCTGGTCCGCGTGGACGATCCCGTCGAGGGCCACGTCAACTACGAGCCGATCGACGCGAAATTGACCAGGACCGAGGGCAAGCCGGGCCATGTGCTCCAGCTCTGCTTCTACGCCGATGCGCTCGAGGCGTTGACCGGATCGCCACCTCGCGAGATGCACCTGTGGCTGGGATCGGGAGTGCAGGAGTCGTTGCGGGTCGAGGAGTTTCGCCCCTACTGGCGTCGCCTCCGACGACAGTTGGCCGAGCTCCTCAATAGAGACCAGATCGGCGGCACGAAACCCGAGCCGTGCGACCACTGCGACTACTGCGAATTCAATCCACTCTGCGACGCGCGATGGCGTGCCGAGGACTCACTCGTCTTCGTCGCCAACATCCGACGTCCCGAGCGCACGGCGCTCGAGCACGTCGGCGTGCGAACGGTGGTCGAACTCTCCA
>JADGOJ010000142.1 GCA_017883045.1 Acidimicrobiales bacterium | reverse complement strand
AGGTCGATCTCGGGCACGACCTGGACCATCCGCCGCGCCGCGTGGTCCCTGATCGCCTCGAGATCCAGCGCACGGTAGAAGCCGCCGTGGGCGACGTGGTCGTCCACCCCGTCGTCCTCGTGGGCGACCGGCGACGACCGGCGCCACGCGCCGACCTCGGTGAGTCGCGGCCAGGTCGGCACCTCGACCCGCCAGCCTTGGTCGTCATTGAGGTGCAGGTGGAGCCGGTTCAACCGGTGCGCCGCGATCTCGTCGATCAGGCGACAGACGGTCGCGACGTCGAAGAAGTGGCGCGACACGTCCAGGTGCACGCCGCGCCACGCGAAGCGCGGCGCGTCGACGATCTCCACGGTCGGGATCTCCACGGAGTCGAGGGTCGTCGGCGTCGTCGTCCACATCGCGGCCGGCCCCAACTGGCGCAGCACGGTGAGTGCGTAGGCCACGCCAGCGCGCGTGCTGGCGTCGATGGTCGTCGTCGCTCCCACGCTGAGCCGGAAGCCCTCTGGAGCGCAGTCGCCGTCGTGGCGAACCTCGATGTCGGGCGCGTCGCCGGTGTCGATCGCGACGTCCCACCCGATGGAGGATTTCAGGTCGTCGCGGAAGGTCTCGACCACGCCGCTCCACTCGGGATGGACCGTCACGCGCAGCGGCGAGCGCCACACCACGCTCCCCGATCCGAGTTCGACACTGCGCGGTCGGGGGATCAGCGCGGCCATTCGCTCTTCACCGCGTAGCAGGCCGTCTGGTGGGTCTTGGACAACTGCACCATGGCGGGCGTGCTGACCCGGCACTGGTCCATGGCGAGCGGGCAGCGCGGCGCGAATCGGCACCCCGGTCCGGGATCGATGACCTTGGGCGGCTCGCCGAGGTCGTCGCCCTTGAACTCGGTGGGCGCCAACCGCGGGTCCGGCGCCGAGGACATCAGCAGGCGCGTGTAGGGGTGCATGGGTGAGGAGATCACCTCGTCGGTCAGCCCCTCTTCGACGATCCGCCCGGCGTAGAGCACGATCATGCGGTCCGCGACGTAGCGCGCGCTCGCGAGGTCGTGGGTGATGTAGAGCAGCGAGACCCCCTCGTTGTCGCGCAGCTGCTTCATCACGTTGAGCAGGCCGATGCGGATCGAGACGTCGAGCATCGAGACGGGCTCGTCGGCGAGGATCAGCGAGGGACGCGACGCGAGCGCCTGGGCGAAGCCGAGCCGCTGACGCTGGCCGCCCGAGAGCTCGTGGGGGAACCTTCGCAGCACCTCCGCGCCCGGGGTCAGCCCGACCTTCTCGACGAGCGACACCGCCTCGGCGAAGCGCGCGGACTTGGGCACGTCGGGGCGGTGCAGCTTCAGCGAGCGCATCAGGCCATGGCCCACGCGCAGCACCGGATTGATCGAACCGAAGGGGTCCTGGAACACCATCGGCATGTCCCCGCTGGTGGCCCGGCTCGAATGGCGGCCGTTGCCCTTGCCCTCGAAGAGGAAGCTGCCGGCCGTCGGTGGATAGAGCCCGGCGAGGACGCGCGCGATCGTCGACTTGCCCGACCCTGACTCGCCGACCAGCGCCACGATCTCGCCCGGCGCCACCTCGAAACTGACCTCGTCGATGGCGTGCAGTTGGCCGCTCGAGCGGAACCCCCCGACCCGGAACAGCCGCGAGAGGCCCTGGACCTTCAGGATCGCGTCGGTCACGGCTTCCTTGATCGCGCGACCAGGTGGCAGCGCACTTGGCGGTCGGGGTACGAGACCAGCGCGGGTCGCACCGTGCGGCACTCGTCGTTGGCGTGCGGACAGCGCGGCGCGAAGAGGCAGCCCTCGGGCGGGTTGACGAGCGACGGCGGGGTGCCGGCGATGCCGGTGAGCGGGCGCAGGTCCCCCTGGAGCGAGGGGAACGCCTCCATCAGGCCCACGGAGTAGGGGTGCTGGGGCTGGTGGAAGATCTCGCGGGTAGGTCCGATCTCGACTATCTCGCCCGCGTACATCACGGCCAAGCGGTCCGAGTAGTGCGCGACCACGCTCATGTCGTGGGTGACGAAGAGCACGGCGAAGCCCAGTCGCTGGCGCAGCGTCTCCACCTGCTTCATCAGCGAGCGCTGGGCCACCACGTCGAGAGCCGAGGTCGGCTCGTCCATGATCACGAGCTTGGGCTCGAGCAGCATCGCCATGGCGATCATCGCGCGCTGGCGCATGCCGCCGGACAGCTGGAACGGGTAGCTCCTCAGGTGTACCGCGTCGATCGCGACCATCGCGAGGACCTGCGCGGAGCGTTCGGCGATGCGCGCATCGTCCCAGTCGGTGTGGGCGCGACAGGCGTCGGCCAGCTGCGCGCCGATGGTCAACGTCGGATTGAGCGCGTTCATCGCGCTCTGCATCACGACCGACATGTCGCGCCACCGTCGCTGGCGGAGCTCTTCGGCGCTCAACGTCGTGAGGTCCACGCCCTCGAAGTGCACCGATCCCCCAGCCAGGTTCGCGGGGTAGGTGAGCAGCTGCGCGATGGCGAACAGCAGCGTCGACTTGCCGCATCCCGACTCGCCCACGATCGCGAGGAATTCGCCCTGGTCGAGGTCGAACGAGACGTCCTCGACCGCCTGGGCCGGCCCGCTCGACGTCGCGTACTCGACGCGAAGGCCGCGCACCTGCAAGACGGGGTCGCTCATGCGCGGACCCTCTTCAGCTTCATGGCGCGCACCGGGCGCAGCGCCGGATTGGCGACCTCGTCGAAGGCGTAGTTCAACAGCGCGAGGCCGCTACCGAGGATGGCGATCGCGATGCCCGGTGCCAGCGCCCACAGCGGCAGTCCCGTCTGCAGCGCCTCGTTGTTCTGCGCCCAGTAGAGCATCGTGCCCCACGACTGGTCGTTGATGTTTCCCAGCCCCACGAACTGCAGACCGGAGGCCGCCAGCACCGCGTAGAGCGCCGCGCCGAGGAAGTTCGCCACGATCAGCGAGGTCATCGGCGGGATCAGCTCGACGAAGATCACGTACCAGTTCGACTCCCCTCGGGCCTTGGCGGCCAACAGGTAATCGCGATTGCGCAGCGACAGCGCCTGGACCCGCAGTTGTCGCGCCCCATAGGACCAACCGGTGAACACCAGCACGAAGACCATCAGCCAGAA
>JADGOJ010000141.1 GCA_017883045.1 Acidimicrobiales bacterium | reverse complement strand
CACCTCCTTCTTTTCGCTACAGTGACCGCTGCGCAAGTCGCGGCGCAGCCGGCCCGCACCACACCGGACTTCGGTCCCAACGTCACGATCTTCGACCCCGCCACCCCTGCCGCGACCATCCAGTCGATGCTCGACTCGATCTTCGCGTCACAGGAGTCCAGCGAGTTCGGCGCGGGGCGGTTTGCGCTTCTGTTCAAGCCCGGGACGTACGATGTGGATGCCCGAATCGGATTCTACACCCAGGTGTCCGGTCTCGGTCTCTCGCCGAACGACGTCGTCATCAATGGCGGCATGCGCGCCGATGCCCGCTGGAGAAAGGGGAACGCAACGCTGAATTTCTGGCGGGTCGTGGAGAACATGTCGGTCGTTCCTGCGGGGGGCTTCGACCGATGGGCCGTTTCACAGGCGGCGCCAATGCGCCGCATGCACATCCGCGGCGACCTCGTGCTCGACGATGGGGGCTGGTCGAGCGGCGGCTTCCTTGCCGACTCGAAGGTGGACGGGCAGGTCAGGTCCGGGAGCCAGCAGCAGTGGCTCACGCGGAACAGCGCGCTCGGAAGTTGGAGGGGATCGAACTGGAACATGGTGTTCGTGGGTACCGAGCGTGCGCCGACGAACAGCTTTCCGGATCCGCCGTACACCACGATCGATGCCGCTCCGGTGATCCGCGAGAAACCGTTCCTCGTCGTCGACCGGCGCGGCGCGTGGAAGGTCTTCGTCCCCGCGCTCCGTTCGAACGCGGAAGGTACTACATGGATCTCTGGAAAGCCGCGCGGCGTGGCTCGCCCCCTGAGCCAGTTCGTCATCGTGAAGCCGGGCACCTCCGCCGCGACGATGAACGGCGCGCTCGCGCGTAAGAAGAGCCTCATCATCACGCCCGGCGTATATCACCTGGATGCACCGCTTCACGTCACGGGAGAGAACACGATCGTGCTCGGTCTCGGGCTGGCGACTCTCGTACCGGACGGCGGCGTCAGCGCGATCGACGTGGACGACGTGGACGGTGTGACCCTCGCCGGCCTTCTCATCGATGCAGGCCCGACCAACTCGCCAGTGCTCGTGCAGATCGGGCCGTCGGGCTCGTCCGCCAGGCACTCGTCCAACCCGACAGTGCTCAGTGATCTTTTCGTTCGCGTCGGCGGCGCCGGCATTGGGAGGGCAACCCGCTCCCTCGAGATCAACAGCCACGACGTGATCGGCGACCATCTGTGGCTCTGGCGGGCCGATCATGGCAACGGAGTGGGGTGGACGTCCAACACCGCGGCGAACGGCCTAGTCGTGAACGGCAACGACGTGACGATGTACGGCCTCTTCGTGGAGCATTACCAGCAACACCAGGTGCAATGGAACGGCAACGGCGGGCGCACCTACATGTTCCAGAACGAGATGCCGTACGACGTGCCCGATCAGGCCGAGTGGATGAGCGGCACGACGCAGGGATTTGCCGCCTATCGGGTCGATGCCGCGGTCACCAGCCACGAAGCGTGGGGACTCGGGAGTTACTGCTTCTTCAACAGGAATCCCACCGTGGTCGCGGATCACGCCTTCGAGGCGCCCGTCGCTCCTGGCGTACGACTGCGGAACATGGTAACAGTGTCGCTCGGAGGCGGCCGCGGCGCGATCTCGCACGTCATCAATCAGAGGGGCGGCGCGGCGCAGTCGGGAGCGACTGTCCAGAAACTCGTCATCGGTCCGTAACGAGCATAGGGAGTGCCTTTCCTTGGTGGCCTATTCTTGGCTCTCGACTCTTGACCGCCGGATGACGCCCTCCTGCTCTTGGAACAGGAGGTCGCTCGTTCGAATCCGGCGAGACTAGTTAGTTCGCGGGGTGCGAACTGGCATACCGGGCGAACCGCCCAGGTCCTTCTGGTGTCCAACTGAACAGCGACTAGGAAGCGAGTTTCGTAGCTAGGAACTACCAACAGCGCGAATGACCCCCGACAAAGAAGATCAGAATTTTAGAGCTGAACCGTACCAGCCGCTCAACAGCGAGGAGCGGCATCATTGTGGTGGAGCATGTTGACGTGCGAGAATATCTGCATGCCGAGGCCCACGCTCAGTCATGTCGGTGATCCTCTGCCCGTCCCCAATGACCCTATTCTTAACGTCATGTGTCGCGCGAACGTCGCGTGGCTGACTGCGGCGGCGCTGGGGGCCATTTTGTTTGTCGGTGTTACGCGCGCAACGTGGGCGCAATCAACCGAGGGCTCCGCGAAGCAAGTCGCAACTGCGATGGGCGAGATCCGCGGCCGCCTGGTCGATATCGGGAATGGACGCGGGATCGGAACTGGATCGGTCACGGTGCGTCACGCCACCGATACGAGCTTCGTCGTCGGCGCGCTGCCAGGGCCTGACGGCTCCTTCCGGGTCGATGGTCTCGCGGCGGGCCGCTACACGGTCCGCATTCGCGCGCTGGGCTTCGCACCGCTCGTGCGCTCCGATGTGACGATCTCGGCCGACCATCCGCTCGTCGACCTTGGGACGCTCGCATTGTCATCCATCGCGGTTAAGCTTGAGAGCCAAGTGGTGACGGCCGAACGGCAGGATGTGGCGCTCGCCCCCGACCGGAACAGCTACAGCACGAAGAACATGACCACCGCGAGCGGGGGAACCGCGGTGGACGTGCTCCGCAACGTTCCGTCCGTCGAGGTCGATGGCACCAACAACGTGAGCCTTCGCGGGAATGCCAATGTGGTGGTCCAGATCAATGGTCGCTCGTCGCCACTCACGGGCGAGCAACTGGGTCAGTTCCTCACGCAAATTCCAGCCAGCACCATAGAACGGGTCGAGGTGTCGACCAATCCGTCGGCGAAGAACGACCCCGAGGGAACGGCGGGCATCATTAACATCGTCCTCAACCAGCAAGCCGATCTTGGGCTTAGTGGAGGGCTGACGGCAGGTACGGGGACGACGCGACAGGCCAACGTCTCGGGGAACATTGGCCGGCAATCGGGGCCGCTGACGCTTTATCTGTCGGCGAGCGTGTATCGCGACCACCGCACGTTCGACGGGTCCTCCGACCGGACGAATCTGGTGATCCCTGTCCCGGCCTTCGTTGAGTCACGGTCCGACGGGACGGCGCAGCCGCGCTTCCAGAGCATGACGTTTCGCTCCGAGTACCGCTTCACCGAGCACGACGCGCT
>JADGOJ010000067.1 GCA_017883045.1 Acidimicrobiales bacterium | reverse complement strand
CGCAGATCCCTGCTCTTCTACGGCGGTCTCGCCGTGCTCCTGCTCGCGATCGTGTCACCAATCGACTACTGGTCGTCGCGCTACTTCTTCGTGCACATGTTGGAGCATCTGCTGATGGTGTTCTTCGCCCCGATGATGATCGTGGCCGGTGCTCCGTGGATCCCGCTCATGTTCGCCCTCTCCGTGGGCCCACGTCGGTCCGTCGGTCGTTTCTTCTACCTCAGTTCGTCGGCCGGCGCGCTTCGCGTGGTCGGACGCTTCATCAGGGACCCGTGGGTCGCGGCCGTGTCGTTCAATGCCACGATGCTGCTGTGGCACATTCCGTCGTGGTTCGACCTGGCTGAGCGCAATTCGTTCGTCCACATCTGGCTGATGCACGGCAGCATGATCGTCACCGGCCTGCTCTTCTGGCTCCAGATCATCCCCTCGTACCCGATGAAGCCCTCGCGCGGCCCGGTCTTCCAAGTCGGAGCCATCGTTGCGTCGAATCTGATCATGACGATCCTCGCGATCTCGATGAGCATCCTGACGGCCGTCAGTTGGTACCCCGTCTACGCGCACCTGCCCGGCGTCACGCTCTCGCCCTTCGCCGACCAGCAGATCGGTGCGGCGATCCTGTGGGTCTGCGGCGACTTCTGGGCCCTGCCCGCGGTCTACCTCATCATCCGTCGGGCGATCGAGAGCGAGGGATCGCTCGGCACGATCTTTGACAAGATGATGGGTCGGGGGGCCGCGCCGTCGATCGAGGCGTTCCGACGGTCGTTCGCGAACAAGGAGTCCGAGACCAGTCCCGAAGTGGCGGCGGAGTAGCGCATTCGGCCCGATTCGGCCGTCTGCTACCGTGGACTGCAGTCGTGAAGCGAGTCCCGTGAGGCCCGTACGACAGGAGGCACCGTGGAAGAGAGAAGTCTTCGCGACGCGATCGCGCGCGACCCGACGTTCGTCCCGCGGTCCCAATTGCTCTCCGCCGACGATGTCAGCCGCGCCGTGCGGCGCATGGCCCACGAGGTCGTCGAGCACTCCAAGGACATCGACCAGGTCGTCATCATCGGACTGCAGATCGGTGGCGTGGCGTTCGCCCAGCGACTGGCGTCGGTGCTCGCCGAGATCACCGGTCACCAGATCCGCTGCGGGCAGTTGGACGTGGCCTTCTATCGCGACGACCTCGCGCGAAACCCCGCTCCGCGGCCGGCGGCGACGTTGATCGACTGCGACCTGACCGACCAGACCGTCGTGCTGGTCGACGACGTTCTCTTCACCGGCCGCACGGTGCGCGCGGCGCTGAACGCGCTAACCGACTGGGGCCGTCCGCGCGCGGTGCAACTGGCGGTGATGGTCGACCGCGGGCACCGCGAGCTGCCGATCCGTCCGGACTTCGTCGGCAAGAACCTCCCGACGTCGCGTGGCGAAGCCATCGTGGCGACCCTCGACGGCGTGTGGATCGGCACGAAGGTGGCGCCATGATCGACTCGATCCGCGGCGAGAACCTCCTGTCTCTCGACGAGTTGAGCCGCGAGGCGATCGTCGAGGTGCTCGACACGGCCGAAGCCTTCGTCGAGGTCAATCAACGAGCGATCAAGAAGGTCCCGGCGCTGAAGGGCCGGGTGGTGGCGTCACTGTTCTTCGAGGAGTCGACCCGGACCCGGCTGAGCTTCGAGACCGCCGCGAAGCGGCTCAGCGCCGACGTGCTCTCGCTCGCCGTCGCGTCGAGCAGCATGAAGAAGGGCGAGTCCCTGCGCGACACCATCGCCACGGTCGACGCGCTGGGCATCGACGCGGTCGTGATGCGCCATCAGTCGAGCGGTGCCGCGCTGCAGGTCAGCCGCTACGTGCCCCACGTTCGGGTGATCAACGGAGGCGACGGGCTCCACCAGCATCCGACCCAGGGCCTCTTGGACGCGTTCACGATCCGCCAGGTCCTCGCGGAGCGGCGGGGCACGACCGGCGTCGAGAGCGGCAGCGAACTCTTCGAGGGCCTGCACGTCTTGATCGTCGGTGACGTCCGCCACAGCCGCGTCGCTCGCAGCGACATCGCGGCCTACGTCGCGCTCGGGGCCGAAGTGCGCATCGCCGCCCCGGGCACCTTGCTGCCCGAGTGTGTCGCGCAGTGGCCCGTGGGCGTCGCGCGCGACTTCGACGAGGCGATCGAGTGGGCTGACGTCCTGGGCTTGCTGCGACTGCAGCGCGAGCGCGGCAGCGGATCGTTCGTCCCGACGCTCGGCGAATTCACCGCCACCCACGGTCTCACGGTGGAGCGGGCGAGGAGGATCAAATCCGACGCCCTGATCATGCATCCGGGCCCGATGAACCGGGGCATCGAGATCGACTCGCTGGTCGCCGATTCGTCCGCGGCGGTCATCGAGCGCCAGGTGCACAACGGAGTGCCGATTCGCATGGCCGTGCTCTACCTGAGTGTGGCGGGATCGACGGAGGGACAGGGATCATGAGCGCCATCGTGCTTCGTCAGGGATTCGTGGTCGGACCGTCGTCGAGCGAGGTGGGCGACGTGCTCGTCGTCGACGGCACGATCGCCGAGGTCGCCGCGAACGTCAAGGCCCCGAGCGGCGCTCGAGAGGTCGACGCGCGCGACTGCTGGATCGGACCGGGCTTCGTCGACCTCCACGCCCACCTGCGCGAACCTGGTCGCGAGGAGGCTGAGACCATTGAGAGCGGGGCCCGAGCGGGGGCGCTCGGCGGCTTCACGGCGCTCGTGGCGATGCCCAATACCGAACCGGCCCTCGACAACGTGGCGATGGTCTCGTACGTCTTGGACCGCGGGGCGCGCACGCCCCTCGACGTCGCGGTGGCCGGGGCGATCACCCAGGGCCGGCGCGGAGAGCTGCTCGCGCCACTGGCCGAGATGGCGGCGCTCGGGGTGCGACTCTTCACCGACGACGGCGTCGGGGTGCAGGACCCCTCCCTGATGCGCCGGGCCCTCACCTACGCCAAGCCCCTCGGCGTGCGCCTCGCCCAGCATTGCGAGGACGAACGACTCGCCGCAGCGGGGTCGATGAACGAGGGTCTGCTGAGCGGCCGACTCGGCTTGGTGGGCCGCCCGGCCCTCGCCGAGGAGTTGATGGTCATGCGCGACATCGAGCTCGTCCGCTTGACCGGGGCGCCCGTGCACTTCTTGCACCTCTCCACCGCCCGGTCGCTCGCGCTGGTGGTCGCCGCGCGCCACGAGGGCCTCCCGGTCACCTGCGAAGTCGCCCCCCACCACATCACCCTCGACGAGGAGGCCTGCGCGGGATTCGACCCCCTCTTCAAGGTCCACCCGCCGCTGCGCGCAGCCTCTGACGTCGCGGCCCTTCGGACCGCCCTGCGCCAGGGCGACATCGACGCGGTGGCGACCGACCACGCACCTCACGCTCCCCAGCTGAAGGACCTGCCGTTCGACGAGGCACCCGCCGGCATGCTCGGGCTCGAGCACGCCGCGTCGCTGGCCTACGAGGCGTTGGGAGCAGGCGTCGGCTCGTGCGATCCCCAGCGGTTCTTCAACGTCCTGAGCCGTGGTCCCGCGCGAATCGCCCAGCTTCGCCACGGCGACGACCGGGTTCGCCACACTGGCCACGGGGGGGCGGTCGTGGCGGGCGAGGACGCCAACCTCGTGGTCTTCGACCCGGCCGCGCGCTGGGTCGTCGATCGTCTGGCGCTCGCGAGCCGTTCGACGAACACCCCCTACGATGGCCGCGCGATGGCCGGCAAGGTCCGCGCCACCGTCGCCAAGGGCCGCCTGGTGGTCGACGAGGGGAGGCTGACGTGAGGCGGGTCAACTCCGTGCTGGTCCTCGCCGACGGCGCGACGTTCGAGGGCCACGCGGCCGGACACCTGCCCGAGGAGGGCTACACCTCGGGCGAGTTCGTCTTCAACACCGCTCTCAGCGGCTACCAGGAGGTCATCACCGATCCCAGCTACGCCGGCCAGGTGATCGCCTTCACCTACCCCCACATCGGCAACTACGGGGTCACGCCGCTCGACGACGAGGCTCCGCGCCCGTGGTGTCGCGGCGTCGTCGTTCGCGACCTCTCCGAGCTCCCATCGAACTGGCGATCCGCGGGGCCGCTCGACGAGTTCTTGCGCCAGCACCGCATTCCCGCGCTCGTCGGCGTGGACACCCGGCGCCTGACGAGGCACCTGCGCTCGCACGGGGCGTTGCCCGGCGCGTTCGGTCACGCCGATCCGACCATCGTCTCGGCCGCCGCGCGTCGCGCCGTCGGCACCGACGGCACCGACTACGTGACCATGGTCTCCACGGACCGGGCCTACGCGCTGGGCGACGGCGACCTGCACGTCGTGGCCTTCGACTACGGGATCAAGACGACGATGGTGCAGCAGTTGGCGCGGCGGTTCCGTCTGACGGTCGTGCCGTCGTCGACGAGCGCCGACGAGGTGCGCGAGCTGCGGCCCGACGGAGTGTTCCTCTCGAACGGTCCCGGCGACCCCGCCGCGTTGGGCGCCAACGTCGCGGTGGTCGGGGACCTCCTCGGCACCGTGCCGATCTTCGGGATCTGCCTCGGTCACCAGTTGATGTGTATGGCGTTGGGCGGATCGACCTTCAAGCTTCCCTTTGGGCATCACGGCTCGAACCATCCGGTCCAGGACCTCGCGACCGGTCGAATCGAGATCACGGCCCAGAACCACAACTACGCCGTGGCGCCCGGCTCGCTGTCGCGCGGCGTGGTGAGCCACGTGAATCTCAACGACGGGGTCATCGAGGGCGTGGCCTCTGGCTCGGACCGCTGTTTCTCGGTCCAGTACCACCCCGAGGCCGGTCCCGGCCCCCACGACGCGCGCTACCTCTTCGAGCGCTTCGAGTCGCTGCTGCGCACCGGCACCCTGGAGAGCGTCTGATGCCGCGCCGCGACGACATCCACTCGATCATGGTGATCGGCTCGGGGCCGATCGTCATCGGCCAGGCCTGCGAGTTCGACTACTCCGGCACCCAGGCCTGTCAGGTCCTTCGGGCCGACGGGTACAAGGTGATCCTCGTCAATTCGAATCCGGCCACGATCATGACCGACCCGGTGACGGCCGACGTCACCTACATCGAGCCCCTCGATGCTGACGTGCTCACCGACATCATCGAGCGCGAGCGTCCCGACGCCCTCTTGCCGACCCTGGGCGGCCAGACGGCGCTCAACCTCACGATGGAGCTGGTCCGGCGCGGGGTGACCGACCGACTCGGCGTCGAGGTGATCGGCGCTCGCCCCGAGGCGATCGCCACCGCCGAGGACCGCGAGCTCTTCAAGGCCGCGATGGCCGACATCGGCTTGGCGGTGCCCGAATCGGGCTTCGCACGCAACGTCGAGGACGCCGTGGCCATCGCCGAGCGGATCGGCTGGCCCATCATCATCCGACCGAGCTACATCCTGGGCGGGGCCGGCACCGGCATCGCCCACGACGGGGCGACGTTTCGCCGCTTGGCGGGTGAGGGCATCGTGGCCTCGCCGGTCCACGAGATCCTCGTGGAGAAGTCGATCGCCGGATGGAAGGAGTTCGAGCTCGAGGTCATGCGCGACGTCGCGGACAACTGCGTGGTGATCTGCAGCATCGAGAACTTCGACCCGATGGGCGTGCACACGGGCGACTCGATCACGGTCGCTCCGGCCCAGACGCTCTCGGACGTCGAGTTCCAAGAGATGCGCGACGACGCGTTTGCCGTGTTGCGACGCGTCGGGGTCGAGACCGGGGGATCGAACGTGCAGTTCGCGGTCAACCCGGTGGACGGCGAACGGCTCGTCATCGAGATGAACCCTCGCGTGAGCCGTTCGAGCGCCCTCGCGTCCAAGGCCACCGGCTTCCCGATCGCCAAGATCGCCGCGCGACTGGCCGTCGGCTACACGCTGAACGAGATCCAGAACGACATCACCAAGGTGACACCCGCGAGCTTCGAACCGGTCATCGACTACGTCGTCACCAAGATCCCGCGCTGGGCCTTCGAGAAGCTGCCGGGTTCGACGCCCGAGCTGGGCACGCGCATGCAGTCAGTGGGCGAGGTCATGGCCATCGGCCGCAACTTCGCCGAATCGCTGCAGAAGGCGGTGCGTTCGCTCGAGCAGGGTCGCCCCGGTTTCGCCCTTGGCGGCGACACGGAGTTCGCGGACCTCGACCTCGAGACGCTCTGGCACCGCTGCGTGGTCGCGACGCCCGAGCGCCTGTTCGCGCTGCACGAGGTCATGTGGCGCGGCGCGTCGATCGACGAGGTGGTCGAGAGCACGAGGATCGACCCATGGTTCATCCATCAGCTCGCCGGCATCATCGAGCGCGAGCGAGAACTGCGCGATGGCGTCGACCTCGAGTCGCTCGACGCCCGCGGATGGCGCCGCTACAAGCAGTGGGGCTTCTCCGACCCCCAGATCGGCGACTTGACCGGCCGCAGCGACGAGGAGGTCGCGACGCTGCGGCGTACTGCCGGGGTCCCCACGACGTTCAAGACGGTGGACACCTGCGCGGCCGAGTTCGAGGCCGCGACGCCCTACCACTACAGCACCTACGAGGACACCACCGAGGTGCTCCCATCGCCACGCGATCGGGTGATCATCCTCGGCTCGGGACCGAACCGCATCGGCCAGGGCATCGAGTTCGACTACTGCTGCGTGCACGCGTCGATGGCGCTGCGTGAGATGGGCTACGAGACCGTGATGATCAACTGCAACCCCGAGACCGTGTCGACCGACTACTCCACGTCAGACCGGCTCTACTTCGAGCCGCTGACGCCCAACGACGTGGCCGAGGTCATCGCCGCCGAGCAGGCGGCGTGCAGCGACGGCGCCCGGGTGGTCGGGGTCATCGTCTCGCTGGGCGGTCAGACGCCGCTCAAGCTCTCGCACTCGCTCGACGCGGGCCTGGTCCTTGGCACGCCCGTCGCGTCGATCGACGCCGCCGAGGACCGCGAACAGTGGTCGGCCATCTGCGACTCCCTCGGGCTGCGTCAACCGCCGGGCGACGTGGCGCTGACCCTCGCCGAGGCCAAGGCCATCGTCAAGCGCATCGGCTACCCGGTGCTCGTGCGGCCGAGCTACGTGCTCGGGGGGCGCGCCATGGAGATCGTCTACGACGACACGGCGTTGGCGAGGGTGATGGAGGACCTCACCAATATCCACGGATCGCTGGCGCGCGAGGGGGGCGTGTCGGCGAGCCGCCCGATCTTGATCGACAGCTTCCTCGAAGACGCGATCGAGGTCGACGTCGACGCGGTGCGCGACGCCTCGGGCGACGTCTTCATCGCCGGGGTCATGGAGCACGTCGAGGAGGCGGGCGTGCACTCGGGCGACTCGGCGTGCGCGCTGCCACCCCAGTCGCTCAGCGTCAACGTGCTCGGCGAACTGCGCGAATCCACGAAGCGGATCGCTGGGGCCCTGGGCGTCGTGGGGCTGATCAACGTGCAGTACGCGGTGAAGCACGAGGAGGTCTTCGTCATCGAGGCCAATCCGCGGGCCAGCCGCACGGTGCCCTTCGTCGCCAAAGCGACCGGCGTGCCCGTCGCCGAGGTCGCGGTGCGCGTGATGATGGGCCAGTCACTCGAGGAGCTGCGCAAGCTCGACATCGTGCCGAGCGCCGCGTGGGAGCCGGACTACGTCTGCGTGAAAGAGGCGGTACTGCCCTTCAGCCGGTTCCCGGGCGTGGACATCGTGCTCGGCCCCGAGATGCGCTCGACCGGCGAGGTCATGGGCGTCGGCGAGAGCTTCGGCATCGCCTTCGCCAAGGCCCAGCTCGCCGCGGGCACCCGCCTGCCCGACAAGGGGCAGGTTTTCATGTCACTGGCCGACCGTGACAAGGTGCAGGGCATCGTGCTGGCGCGCCAGTTGGTCGAGCTGGGTTTCACGCTCGCCGCGACGGTCGGCACCGCCGGGTACCTGCGGGCCCACGACGTGCCCGTCGCGACGCTCGTGGGCAAGGTCGGACTGGCCGACATGGGCGTGGACGCGGTCTCGATGATCGCCTCGGGCGACGTCCACCTGGTCGTCAACACACCCTCGGGTGGCGGGGCCCGGGCCGACGGGGCGCTGATCCGCGCGTCGTGCGTGCTCAACGCCGTGCCGTGTCTCACCACGCTCAGCGCCGCACTGGCCGCCGCCAAGGGGATCGCCGACACCCGCGCCCACGGTTGGCGGGTCAGGTCGCTCCAGGAGATGCACCGATGACCGACCTGTCGACCAGGGTCGGCACCGTCACGCTGCGCTCGCCGATCCTCACGGCCGCCGGCACCTCGGGCTACGGCGACGAGCTCGCGGGCTACGGCGACCTGTCCGCACTCGGCGCCGTCGTCACCAAGTCGCTCGCGGCCTTCGCCTGGGAGGGCAATCCGGCGCCGCGGGTGGTGGCGTCGGGCGAACACATGCTGAACGCGGTCGGCCTCGCTGGTCCGGGCGTCGCGGCGTGGCGCGCGACGTACCTGGCGGCGCTCGGGGCCACGGGCGCCTCGGTCGTGGCCTCGATCTGGGGGCGCACCGTCGACGAGTTCGCCGAGGCCGCCGAGGCGATGCGCGGCGCGGGCATCGTCGCGCTGGAGGTCAACGCCAGCTGCCCGAACCTGGAGGGCCGGTCGTCCATCTTCGCGCACTCGCCAGAGGCGACCGCGCGGATCGTGCGCGCGTCGCTGGTCGCCGAGGTGCCGCTCTGGGTGAAACTGAGCCCGAACACCCCCGACCTGGTGAGCATCGCCGGAGCGGCGCTCGAGGCGGGCGCCGACGCGCTGGTGCTCGTCAACACCGTGCTCGGCCTCGCGATCGACATCGAGCGACGCCGTCCGGCGCTCGGCAACGGGGGAGGAGGCGTCAGTGGACCGGGGATCCTGCCGGTGGCGCTGCGCGCGGTCTTCGAATGTCGTGAGGCGTACCCCGAGAGCGCCATCGTGGGCGTGGGCGGCGTGAGCAGCGGCGAGGACGCGGTGGCGATGTTGATGGCCGGGGCGAACGCCGTCGAGGTGGGCACCGCGACGTTCGCCAATCCGCGGGCCCCGTGGATCGTGCAGAGAGAGTTGGAGAAGTGGATGCGTCGTCATCGTGTACTCAGTGTCAGTGAACTCGTGGGAGCCGCGCATGCGTGACCCCTTCGGTGCCCGGTTGCAGGAGAGGGTCCGTGCTCTGGGCCCGCTCTGCATGGGGATCGACCCCAGCACCTTGCTGCTCGAGTCGTGGGACCGTCCTGACTCGGTCGAGGGTCTCGAATTCGCTGCGCTGGCGGCGCTCGAAGCGGCGCTCGACGTCGCGGCGGCGATCAAGCCCCAGGTCGCCTTCTTCGAGCGATTCGGCTCCCAGGGCTACCGCGTCCTGGAGCGAGTGCTGAGCGACGCGCGCGACGCCGACATCTTGACGATCGCCGACGCCAAGCGCGGTGACGTCGCGCCCACCAACGTCGGCTACGCCGACGCGTGGTTGAGTGACCGCTCGCCGCTGGCCGTCGACGCCGTCACGGTGAGTCCGTATCTCGGGGTCGGAGCGTTGTCGCCGTTCTTCGCGTTGGCTCAAGAGGCCGGTCGGGGAGTGTTCGTGCTCGCGGCGACCTCGAACGAAGAAGGACGTGCCGTGCAGTCGGCACGCACCCGCGACGACGAGAAGGTCGAGGACCTGGTGTTGCGAAGCGTCTCGGAGATGAACGGCCGTGACGACGGGCTCGGTTCGATCGGCGCGGTGCTGGGTGCCACGCGAGACCGGCCGGAGTTCCACCTGCCCTCGCTGGGCGGCCCGTTCCTCGTTCCAGGCGTCGGCGCCCAGGGGGCGACCGCCGAGCACGTCGCGCGGATGTTCGACCGGTGCCCGCAGGGAACGGTCCTGGCCAACGTCTCACGATCGATTCTCCAGGCCGGTCCGGACCGGGCTGGGCTGCGTGACGCGGCGCAGCGCTGGCGCGACGACCTCGCCCGGGCGCTCGCCTGAACAGACCGCACGACAAAGGGGTATTCTGACCTCGTGACCCCGACGCCTCCAACACTGTCGCAAGAACAGCGCGTTGAGGCCTCACGTCTGGCGGTCGCGAACCGTCGGCGCCGCGCCGAGGTCAAGCGCATGGTCAAGACGGGCGAGATCTCACTCGAGGAGCTTTTCGACATGGCCGCTCGCGAGGAGTGCGTCGCCCAGATGCGTGCCTACGATCTGATCAGCGCGCTGCCGGCCATTGGCGAGGTGAAGGCCGAGCGGATCATGAGGAACGCGTCAATTGCCAAGACCCGTCGAATTCGCGGCCTCGGTCCCAAGCAGCGCGCAGAACTGTTCCGAGCTCTTGTCCGCTGAGCCACTCATTGTGGTTCTCATCGGCCCCGGTGGTGTGGGCAAGGGGACCCTCGCTCGACGCCTCGTCGCGAAGGACGCGCACCTCTGGCTGAGCAAGAGTTGGACGACCCGACGACGCCGGTCGACCGAGGACGGCAGCGAGTACCACTTCGTCGACCGTGCGACGTTCGAGAAGGCCATCGACGACGGCCGGTTCCTCGAGTGGGCCGAGTTCAACGGCAACCTCTACGGCACGCCGAACCCCGAACCGCCCAACGACGTCGACGTGCTGTTGGAGATCGAGGTCCAGGGGGCCGAGCAGGTTCGCCGTCAACGCCCCGATGCCGTCGTGTTCCTGATCATGCCGCCTTCGTTGGAAGAGCTCGAGGAGCGCCTGCGCTCTCGGGGCGACCACGACGAGCACGTCAAGTTCCGCCTCTCCAGCACCCCGATCGAACTGGCCAAAGGCCGGGTGCTGGCCTCGTACGAGGTCGTCAACGACGACGTGGAGCGGACCACGGACGAAATCCTCTCTATACTGGAGGAACTTCGTCAGCGCCGGCGAACCCCCTCGAAAAAGGAATGATCACCATGGCCGAACGCCCCACCCTCGTAGATCCGCCCATTGAGACCCTGCTGCACAAGGTCGGCGACTCCAAGTTCACCCTCGTCGCGGTGTCGGCGATCCGTGCGCGCGAGATCAACGAGTACTACAACGGCCTCGGTTCGGGCCACGGCGCCCTGATCCCGCCCCAGGTGACGTCGCTGTCGAACAAGTCGCTTTCGCTCGCCATGGAAGAGCTCTACGAGGGCAAGTTGGAGTTTCACCGCCCGACCGCCGAAGAACTCGAGGCCGAGCGCCTTCAGGCCGAAGCGGTGGAGCAGGCTCGCCAGGACGCCAACAACGACCTGGATGCCTTCACCGATGCCCTCCGCGACGCCTAGTTCGTCCGCGCCTCGCATTGTCCTAGGGGTTTGCGGCGGCATCGCCGCCTACAAGTCCGTCGAGTTGCTCCGTCGCCTGCGTGACGCCGGCTACCACGTCGCGCCGGTCTTGACACCCGACGCCACCCGTTTTGTGGGCACCGTCACCTTCTCGGCGCTCGCCAGCGAACCGGCGCGCACCAGCCTCTACGGCGACCCCACGACGCCGATCCCCCACACCTACCTCGGCCAGTCCGCCGACTTGATCGTCGTGGCACCCGCGACCGCCCACCTCATCGCGCGCTTCGCCATGGGACTGGCCGACGACCTGCTCAGCGCCACCTTGCTCGCCACGCGCGCTCCCGTGCTGCTCTGTCCGGCGATGCACACCGAGATGTGGGCGCAGCCCTCAGTCCAAGAGAACCTGGCGACCCTTCGTCGGCGCGGAGTGCTGGTGCTCGAGCCCGAGTCGGGGCCATTGGCCGGTGGCGACGTGGGGGCTGGCCGTTTGCCCGAGCCCGACACCATCTTCCAATTGGTGGACCGGATCCTGCGGGGCTACCGCGGGCCGCTCAGCGGACGCAAGGTGCTGATCAGCGCGGGGGGGACCCGCGAGCCGATCGATCCGGTGCGCTTCATCTCGAATCGCTCGTCGGGGCGCCAGGGCTACGCGCTCGCCGAGGTGGCCCACCGGCTCGGCGCCGAGGTCACCCTCGTATCAACCGTGGACCTCGAGCTGGCACTGGACACGGTGCGCGGCATCGA
>JADGOJ010000140.1 GCA_017883045.1 Acidimicrobiales bacterium | reverse complement strand
ACGCCGCCATGGCGGCGTCGTGGAGCATGGCGTTCATCGCTGTGACCTCCGGCGCAGGACCACTGAGCCCTGCGTCGGCCGATGCGGAACGAGTAGAAGTAGACAGTTTGGCGGACGCGGCGGCGTTCGTATTGCTCCGCCCCCAAGGAGGAAGTCGTGAACCGTGACATCTTCGAAGACCTGTTCGTCCTCGAGCTGGCCAACAATCACTGGGGCAGCGTGGAGCGCGGTTTGAAGATCATCACCGCGTTCTCGCGCATCGTCCGGTTCAACAACGTACGGGCGGCGATCAAGCTGCAGTTCCGCGACGTGGATCGGTTCATCCACCGGGACTTCCGTGACCGCTCCGACATCCGCTACATCAAGAAGACGCTGGACACGAGGATGCGTGCCGAGCAGTACGGCGAACTCGTCGATGCCACGCGCAAGGCCGGATGCGTGACCATGGCCTCGCCGTTCGATGAAGCCTCCGTGGACCTGTGCCAGGAACTTGGCGTGCAGATCGTCAAGATCGCGAGTTCTGACGGCAACGACTGGGTGCTCATTGAGAAGATCGCGACCACCCGCAAGCCCGTCGTCGTCTCTACCGGGGGGTTTTCGCTCAAGGATCTGGACGACCTCGTCACGTTCTTCGGGAACCGCAACATACCGCTCGCCATCAACCACTGCGTCTCGCTCTATCCCAGCGAGAACGGCGACCTGCAGCTCAACCAGATCGACTTCCTGCGCCGACGGTATCCCAACCACACGATCGGCTTCTCGACTCACGAGTACCGTGACTGGACCGGATCGATCACGATTGCGTATGCCAAGGGCGCGCGAACGTTCGAACGGCACATCGACATCGAAGATGGCGGCATTCCGGTGTCGCCATATTGCTCACTGCCGGAGCAGGTGGACACCTGGTTCAAGGCGTGGAAGGCTGCCAAGGAGATGTGCGGGCCGTCAGGTGAGACGTGGAAGGTCTGCTCGCGCGCCGAGATTGAATACCTGGACGCTCTCGTTCGCGGCGTCTATGCGGCGCGCGACATTCCTGCCGGCCACGCGCTGCAGGATGAGGACATCTACCTGGCCATTCCCCTGCAGCGTGGCCAGATCTCCTGTCGTGAGCTGATGCGCGGAGAGGTCGTCATGCGAGACGTGCCGGCGCACCAGCCCATTCGAATCGACGACATCGACAGCCCGTACGCCACGAACGACGACCTCAAGCGCCTCATCCTGGAGCGTGGGCTTTGACCGCCAGCGCGCAGGGAGTCGGGCGCGACGCCCTGTTGGAGGAGCTTCGCGGGATGCTCGGCGAGGCGTTGGGTGACGCTCGCGAACGAGAGCGAGCCTTGCTGGCAGACCTGGCGGCGCGGCCGGACTTGCCGATCGTTCTCTTCGGCGCGGGCAACCTTGGCCGCCGCACGCTCTCGCTGGTGCGTGCTCACGGGCGAGCCGTTGCCGCGTTCATCGACAACGACAGCAACCTCTGGGGCGGCGTGATCGATGACGTGCCAGTGTTATCGCCGGCCGACGCATCCGCTCGATTCGCCGACGACGGGCTCGCGGTCGTCACGATCTGGCGGGCAGAAGGCGGCCACGACTTCTCAGTGACGCGCGAGGGCCTCATGAGGCGTGGCTGGCGCAGGGTCGAGTCTTTCATCCCGTTGTTCTGGGGGTACGGCGCCGATGCCCTGCCGTATATCACCATCGACCTGCCGACCAGGGTGCTCGAAGCGAGAGACGACGTGATCGCTGCGGCTGCGCTCTGGTCGGACGAGCGTTCGCTGCGCGAGTATGTCGACCAGATCCGCTGGCGTCTTACCGCTGATTTCGGAGCGCTATCGCCGGCCGAGCCGGACCAGTACTTCGCCGACGGCGTCGTGCGTGTCGGGCCGGACGAGGTGTTCGTCGACTGCGGCGCCTTCACCGGCGATACGCTGCTGGACGTAGCCCATCGTGTCGGCTCGTGGCGTGCGTACCACGCGTTCGAGCCAGACCCGGCGTCGTTCGCGGCGCTGCAGGCAGTCGTGGCGACGCTCCCGGGGCCGTTGGCCGATCGCGTCCATGTGCATCGGGCCGCCGCTTCGGATCGCCGCGGCACGGCGCTGTTCAACGCCACAGGCACCGCCTGGGCCTCGCTGTCCGTTGCGGGTGCGTACGAAGTTGACTGCGTCGCGATCGACGACGTGCTGACCGAGTCGCCGCCGACCTTCGTGAAGATGGATATCGAGGGCGCCGAATCGGCCGCACTGGCCGGCTCGCACAGGGTGATTCGGGAGGGGCGGCCGTTGCTGGCCGTGGCGGCCTACCACAAGCAAGCGGATCTCTGGGAGTTGCCCCGCCAGATTCACGACATGATGACGGACTACAGAATGTTCCTGCGCCCACACGCGGGAGAAGGTTTCGAAACGGTGCTCTATGCGATGCCGCCTGAGAGGCTCGTGGGCGCATGAGACGGCGGGTGCGCGCCTCCGTGACTGGGCATCGAGCCGTCTTGGTCTCGCTGCGGGCAGCGTTGCCGGCAAGCCTGGTCAGTCGAAGTTGATGCGCTCCTTCTCCACCACCAGCGGTCGCTTGTGGACCTGGGTGTGGATCGCGCCGATGTACTCTCCAAGTATCCCGATGAAGAAGAGTTGCACGGCGCCGAAGAAGTAGATCCCGATCAGGAGTGGCGCTGTGCCGAGCTGCAGTTGATTCCAGAAGACGAGCTTGGCGATGAGGTACCCGAGAGTCACCAGCAGACTGAGCATGGAAATGGTGAATCCTGCCATGGTGGCGAGGCGCAGGGGTACCTTGGAGTGGTTGGTGATGCCCAGCATCGCCACGTCGTAGAGGCTGAAGAAGTTGTTCTTGGTGCGGCCTCGCGTGCGGCCAGGCTGCACGTAGTCGATCACCGCCCGCTCATACCCGAAATCGCAGACAAGACCTCTGAGGTACGGGTACTGCTCGTCCGTGCTGCGGAACTGCTCGATGACTTCCCGGTCGTAGAGACCGAACCCCGTGAAGTTGTGGACAAGCTCCACGTCCGATGAGAGCCTGCCGACGAGCCAGTAGTAGAGCTTCCGCGTGCGCGACATGAGCCAGGAGTCCTTGCTGCCCTGCTTCACGCCGATGACGACCTTGTAGCCCTCCTCCCACTTCTTGACGAACTGGGGGATGAGCTCCGGGGGGTCCTGCAGGTCGGCG
>JADGOJ010000066.1 GCA_017883045.1 Acidimicrobiales bacterium | reverse complement strand
AGCAGGAGGTGGGCCGGCGTGACGTACGGGTTGCCGGCGGCGGCGGCCTGGGTCGTGGCCGCCTGGAAGGCCTCGCGGGTCTTCACGGTCCAGCGTTGGGGGTCGAGGGTCATCTACGCACCTCCTCTGGGTCGACGTTGGGCGTCGATGAACAGCGCGATGGTGTTCTGCACCGGCACGAGGTCGCGCCGGTACTGGCGATGGGTCTCGGCAACGGTCGAACGAGCCTCGTCGAGCGTCGCCTCGTGGGCCCGTCGCGCCTCGGCGAGCTCGGCTTCGAGCTTCATGATCCGCTTCACGCCCTCGAGGTTGACCCCTTCGTTGGTCAGCTCTTGGATGCGGCGCAGGGCCGCGAGGTCCGCGTCGGAGAAGCGACGCGACCCTCCGCTGGTGCGCTGGGGATTCAAGAGTCCGCTGCGCTCGTAGTTGCGAAGGGTCTGGGGATGCACTCCCGCCAGCTCGGCGAAGACCGAGATCACGTAGACGGCGTGGTGGTGGCGACGCTCGGTCACGTGGCATCCTCATGGAGCGCACTCGCCAGCTTCTCCACCAGCGTGCGCTGTTCCTTGCTCAGCTTCTTGGGCAGCGTCACGTTCACGGTCACGAGCAGGTCGCCGGCGGCGTGCTTGGCGGCCGCCGGGACGCCGCGTCCTCGTACCCGCATGGTGGTGTTGGGCTGGGTGCCGGCGGGGATCTTCAAGGTCACGGGGCCGTCGAGCGTGGGCACCTCGACGGTGGTGCCGAGGATCGCCGCGGTGAGCGGGACGTCCACGACGGTGGTGACGTCGCGCCCGCGCCGATCGAAGTGGGCGTCGGCCGAGACGTGCACGTCGACGAAGAGGTCGCCCGCCGGTCCGCCGTGGCTGCCCTGGTTGCCCTTGCCCTTCAGGCGGATGCGCTGGCCGTCGATGACGCCCGCGGGGATGCGGACATTGACGCGCCGCGACGAGGGTTCGCGCCCGGTGCCGTGGCACGACGGGCACGGCGTGACGATGCGCCCGCCGCGCCCCTGGCAGACCGGGCAGACACTCGACATGGCGAAGGGGCCCTGGTCGTCGTTCAAGACGCCGCGTCCCTGGCACCGCTCGCAGGTCGCGAAGCCGCTCCCGGGCGCCGCGCCACGTCCGCCACAGGTGTGGCAGGCGTCGTTGCTGGGCAGGTTGACCGTCGTCGTCACACCCATCACGGCGTCGCGGAAACTCAGGTGCAGCGCCGTCTCGAGGTCCGCGCCGCGCTGGGCACGCTGGCGACGGCCCCCGCCAAAGAGCCCGCCGAAGAGGTCCCCGAGGTCGCCGAAGTCACCGGTCTGGAAGTTGAAGCCGCCGGCGCCGGGCCCGCCGAACCCGCTGGCCGCGGGACCGAGGCGGCGGACCTCGTCGTACTCTTTACGCTTGGCGGGGTCGCCCAGCACGTCGTAGGCGACCGAGATCTCCTTGAACTTCTCCTCGGAGCCGGGGTTCGTGTCGGGGTGGAGCTCTTTGGCCAGCTTGCGGTACGCACGTGTCACATCCTTGTCCGTCGCACTCGACGACAGACCAAGCAGCTTGTAGTAGTCCTTGTCGAACCACTCACGTTCGGCCACGTCTAGCCCTTCACTCGCACCATGGCGGGGCGAAGGACCGTACCCTTCCAGCGGTAGCCGGCGCGCAGCACCTCGTCGATCACCTGGCCCCCCTCGCCCTCGATGTGGGCAACGGCGTCATGGACCTGCGGGTCGAACTCGACCCCGACCGCATCGATGCGTTCCAGCCCCTCTTTGGCGAGCGCGTCGAGCAGCAGTCCGCGGGCTTGGCTGAGCGCCTGGACTTCCTCGGAGGGCGTCTCTTGGGACGTCGCCGTCGAGAAGTGGGCCTCGGCCAGGTCGAAGGCGTCGAGCACCGGCAGCAGCTTCGCCACCAGGTCACCCGCCGCGCGCACGCCGGCGTCGCCCGACGAGCGAGCGACGCGCTTGCGGTAGTTCTCGAAGTCGGCCTGCAATCGCTGGAGCGCATCGAGGTACTCGTCGCGCTGGCGCTCGGCGTCGGACTTCTCGTCGACGACCTCCGTGACGGCATCGGGCACCGTCACGGCGTCGCCTTCAGTGGCTTGATCGCTCATGGCTACTCGACGATCTCGGCCTCGACGATGTCATCGTCGTTGCCAGCCGGCGCGGCCGGACCGGCGGCGTTCGCCTTGGCGGCCTCTTCGTAGAGGCGCTGGCTGAAGCCCTGGCTGGTGGAGAGCAGCTTCTCGGTCGCGCTCTTGATCGCCTCGATGTCGGTCCCGTCCAGGGCCTCCTTCAGGGCGCTCAGCGAACTCTCGACGTCGTCGCGCTCGGTCCCCTGGAACGACTCGGCCTGGTCCTTCAGCAGCTTCTCGGTCTGGTAGACCAGCCCGTCGGCGTTGTTGCGCACTTCGGCCTCGGCGCGGCGCTGACGGTCCTCTTCGGCGTGCGCCTCGGCGTCTCGCACCATGCGGTCGATCTCGTCCTTGGACAGCGACGAGCCGCCGGTGATCGTCATCGACTGGGTCGCGCCCGTCGCCTGGTCCTTCGCCGAGACGTGCACGATGCCGTTGGCGTCGATGTCGAAGGTCACCTCGATCTGGGGCACGCCACGCGGCGCCGGCGGGATGCCGACCAGTTGGAACTTGCCCAGCGTCTGGTTGTACGACGCCATCTCGCGCTCACCCTGCAAGACGTGCACCTCCACCGACGGCTGGTTGTCGTCGGCCGTGGTGAAGGTCTGGGACTTCTTGGTCGGGATGGTGGTGTTGCGTTCGATGATCTTGGTCATGACGCCGCCCTTGGTCTCGATGCCGAGCGACAACGGCGTGACGTCGAGCAGCAAGATGTCCTTGACGTCGCCCTTCAGCACGCCGGCCTGCACCGCGGCGCCGATGGCGACGACCTCGTCGGGGTTGACGCTCTTGTTGGGCTCTTTGCCGGTGACCTTGGTCACCAACTCCTGGACCGCGGGGATGCGCGTCGAGCCGCCGACCATGATGACGTGGTCGATCTTGTCGAGGGTCAGACCCGCGTCCTTGATGGCCTGGTCGAAGGGCTTGCGGCAGCGGTCGACCAGGTGGGCGGTCAACTCGTTGAACTTGGCACGGCTGAGCTTGATGTCAAGGTGCTTGGGGCCCTCGGCGGTCGCGGTGATGAACGGCAGGTTGACGGTGGTCTCCTGGACTGACGAGAGTTCGATCTTCGCCTTCTCCGAGGCCTCCTTCAGGCGCTGGACAGCCATCTTGTCGGCCGCCAGGTCGACGCCCTCGGTGTCTTTGAAGGTCTTCACCAGCCACTGCATCACGGCGTCGTCCCAGTCGTCGCCCCCGAGGTGGGTGTCACCGTGGGTCGACTTCACTTCGAACACGCCGTCGGCGATGTCGAGCACCGAAACGTCGAAGGTCCCTCCACCGAGGTCGAACACGAGCACGACCTGCTCCTGGCCGGCCTTGTCGAGTCCGTAGGCGAGCGCGGCGGCGGTGGGCTCGTTGACGATGCGCAGCACCTCGAGTCCGGCGATCTGGCCGGCCTCTTTGGTCGCGGTGCGCTGGGCGTCGTTGAAGTAGGCGGGCACGGTGATGACGGCCTGGGTGACGGTGTCGCCCAGGTACGCCTCGGCGTCGCGCTTCAACTTCTGCAGGATGCGCGCCGAGATCTCCTGGGCGGTGTACTTGGTGCCGTCGATGTCGACGCTCCAGCTCTCACCCATGTGACGCTTCACCGAGCGGATGGTGCGCTCGGGATTGGTGATCGCCTGACGCTTGGCGACCTCGCCGACCAGCACCTCGCCGGTCTTCGAGAAGCCGACGACGGACGGAGTGGTGCGGCCGCCCTCCGCGTTAGGGATGACGACGGGCTCGCCCGCCTCGAGGACGCTGACCACCGAGTTGGTGGTTCCCAGGTCGATTCCGACTGCCTTTGCCATGGACTTCTCCTTGATTTGGTCTCTGACCCGCCGGACCTTCCGGGACGGCAGAACTCACGAATCAAGGATACAGAGTTGAGTCCCCTCTTGTCAAGAAAACGTATAGGTCTGCTATCACTGCTGAGCAATCCTTTGCCATCAAAGGGCTGTGGGACCGCCCGCCCCGCTGTTGGCGCCCTTCACGGCCAGGGGTACGCTTTGGAGGTGCCCGACCTCATCCTCCTGCGCCACGGTCGCTCCGAATGGAACGAGCTCAACCTCTTCACGGGCTGGGAGGACGTCGACCTGAACGCCCAGGGTGAGCGCGAGGCCTGGACGGCGGGCGAGCTCTTGGCCGCCGAGGCGGACCTGGACCTGCGGGTCCTGCACACCTCGGTGCTCACCCGGGCGATCCGCACGGCCGAGATCACCCTGCACGCCGCGGGCCGCTCGTGGCTCCCGGTGCGCCGCAGCTGGCGGCTGAACGAGCGCCACTACGGCGACCTGACGGGAAAGAACAAGAAGGAGACGGCCGATGATTTCGGCCTCGAGCAGGTCACGCAGTGGCGCCGCTCGTACGACGTGCCGCCGCCGCCGCTGCCCCCGGGCGACCCGCGGAGCAATCTTTCCGACCCGCGCTACCGCGACGTGCCGCCCGAGTTCATCCCCGCGACCGAGTGCCTGAAGGACGTGGTCGCGCGCGTGACCCCCTACTTCACCGACGTGGTCGTCGAGGACCTGCGACGCGAGTCCGTTCGAGGCGGCGCGGTCATCGTGGTCGCCCACGGCAACTCGCTGCGAGCGCTGCGCATGGTCCTGCAGAACATCCCCGAGAGCGAGATCACCGGGCTGGAGATCCCCACCGGCATCCCCTACCGCGTGCAGTTCGACGACGAGCTGAACGTCCTCGTGGCCGGCTACCTGGGCGACCCCGCGGCCGCGGCGGCGGCGGCCGAGGCCGTCGCACGCCAGGCCGGCTGAGCTACAGCGCGGCGGGTCCCCGCTCGTTGGTGCGGATGCGCACCACGTGCTCGATGTCGGTGACCCACGCCATGCCGTCGCCGACGGTGTCGGTGCGCGCGGCGCCCACGATGGCGTCGATCACCGCGTCGACCAGTTCGACGGTGCAGACGATCTCCACGCGGATCTTGTCGACGAAGTCGAACTCGTACTCCTTGCCGCGGTAGATCTCGATGTGGCCGCCGGTGTGACCGAAGCCACGGGCCTGGGTCACGGTCATGCCCGTGATGCCCACCTCCTTCACGGCGACCTTCACCTCATCGAGTTTGAACGGCTTGACGACTGCGGTAACTAGCTTCATTTTCTACTCCTTAGACGTTGTCGCTGTGCAGGTGGCTCGGTGTGCCTACAGGCTCACCGAAGGTCGGCTCGGGGAATGCCTCTTCCTCGTGAATCGCGATGTCGCCAATCCGCAGTGTCTCCTCGTCCTCGCGCAGACCACCCAGTACGAACTTCACGATATAGAAGACCACGGCGGTGCCCACCGCGGTGTAACAGATGATCCACGAGGCCGCGAGGAACTGCTCCCACAGTTGGTGAAACGAGTGGGTGAAGAACCAGCCGCCGACCGAGAAGCCGCCGGCGGCCTTGAAGTGCGCACCGGACACGCCGTACTGGGTCATGCCCGGGTCCGCGATCAGCCCCACGAGCAGGCCGCCGACCAGGCCGGCGAAGCCGTGGGTGTAGACGACGCCCATCGCATCGTCGACCTTGGAGAAGGGACGGACCCGCGAGAGGAAGTTCCAGGCGAACCAGACGACGGTCGACGACACTAGGCCGACGATGATCGCGCCGGTCCCGTTGACCCAGCCCGCGCTCGGGGTGATGGCGACGAGCCCGCAGAGCATGCCGTTGATGGCGCCGAGGAACGTGGGCTTCTTCTGCTTGGAGAGGAACATGTCCCACAGCAGCCAGGTCAGCACGCCCACCGCGGTCGCCACGTTCGTGTTCAAGACGGCGCTCGCGGCGTCGGCCCCGGCGTAGAAGGGGTCGCCGCCGTTGAACCCGTTCCATCCGAGCCACAGGATGCCCGCTCCGATCGCCACCATCATCAGGTTGCTCGGAAAGGCGTTCTCGCGGTCCTGCCAGCGACGCGGTCCGAGGATCGCGGCGCCGACGAAGGCGGCCACGCCAGCGCTGAGGTGGATGACGTACCCACCCGAGTAGTCGACCGCTCCCTTCTGGGCGAAGAACCCGCCGCCCCAGAGAAGCGCCGCGTTCACGCAGTAGATCATCGTGATCCACAGCGGCACGATCAACAGCCACGCCTTGAACTTCAGGCGGCCGACGAGCCCGCCGAGGAACAGCAGGGGCGTGATCGCGGCGAAGACGAACTGGAAGTACGCCAGGGTCGCGGTGGAGAAGTGGAAGGGGATGAGCGTATTGGCGCCCGACACCGCCTGGCCCTGCTCGGCCCCGGCAGTCGACAGCGGCGTGAAGTGGCCGATGAAGCCGCTCCAGAACGATCCGGTCGGCCCGAAGTGCGACAGCGGGCCGAAGGCCATGTTGTAGCCCCAGAGCATCCACACGACGAGGGTCAGCGAGAAGCCCGAGAACACCATGAGCATGGTGTTGACGATCCACTTCTTGCGCACCAGCCCTCCGTAGAGGACCGCCAGGCCCGGCAGGCTCATCAATCCCACGAGCGTGGCGGACACGAGTTGCCAGGTGTTGTCGGCTGGGTTCAACCAGTGCGGATAGGGGATGACGGTCGCGGCGAAATGCACATCCACTCCTTCAATGACTAGGAGAGGGCGCCGTTGACCTCAAGTTGTTCGCACCAGTGTGTCAACTGAGGATTTCTGAATCGTTAGCAGCGTGTTTCGTCTGCGTTAACTATGAAACATCTTCGAAACCGCCTGCTAGGACTGGAGTGAGCGCTCCACGACCTGGGAGATGTCCATCACCGACACCTCGTCGCCCTTGCCGTTGGCCTTCACGGCGTCGTCGATCATGATCATGCAGAACGGGCAGGCCGTCGAGATGATGTCCGCGCCGGTTCCGAGGGCCTCGTTGGTCCGCTCCATGTTCACGCGCTTGCCGATGTTCTCCTCCATCCACATGCGAGCGCCGCCGGCGCCACAGCAGAAGCCCCTCTCGCGGTGGCGCTCCATCTCCACCTGCGTGACCCCGGGGATCGCGTCGAGGACGTTGCGCGGTTCGTCGAAGACCCGATTGTGACGGCCCAGGTAGCAGGGGTCGTGGTAGGTGACGGTGCCGTTGTAGGCGACGCCGGGGACGAGTCGGCCGGTCGCCACGAGGTGGCTCAGCAGCTGGGCGTGGTGGATCATCTCGAAGTCGCCGCCGAGGCCCGGGTACTCGTTCTTCATGGTGTTGAAGCAGTGCGGGCAACTGGCCACGATCTTCTTGGCGCCCACCTCGTGCAGCGTGGCGATGTTGGCCTTGGCCATCTCCTGGAACAGGTACTCGTTGCCCATGCGACGCGCGGGGTCGCCGGTGCACGACTCGCGTGGACCGAGGATCCCGAAGGTCACCCCCGCGCGGTGCAGCATGCGCGCCGTGGACTCGACCTGCTTGCGCCCGCGCTCGTCGAGCGAGCCGGCGCAGCCGACCCAGTAGAGGTACTCGATGTCGTCGGGGATGGGGCCGTCGATGATCGGCACCTCGAAGTCGAGCGCGGCGAGCCACTCGGTGCGCTTGGAGGAACCCAGACCCCACGGGTCGCCCTGGTTCTCCAGGTTTCGCAGCAGCAAGCCCGCCTCGGTCGGGAAGCGCGACTCCATCAGCACCTCGTAGCGGCGCATGTCGATGATGGCGTCGACGTGCTCGATGTCGACCGGGCACTGCTCGACGCAGGCGCCACACGTCGTGCACGACCACAGGACGTCGGGGTCGATCGTGGTGGGCACCAGCGTCGCGACGTCGCCTTCGCCCTCGCCCGACAAGAGCCGGTCGGCCGAGGCGAACATGTTGTCGCGCAGCCCCATGATCAAGAGCTTCGGGCTGAGCGGCTTGCCCGTGGTCCACGCCGGACAGACCGACTGGCACCGACCGCACTCGGTGCACGTGGCGAAGTCCAGCATCTGCTTCCAGGTGAAGTCCTCCATCTTGCCCGCGCCGAACACCGTGTCCTCGGTGACGCGCTCCATGTCCATGTCGGGGGTCTTGTCGAGCCCGCCGAGCGCACGGGGACGGCGCGAGACGCCGACGTTCAGCGGCGCCAGGAAGATGTGCAGGTGCTTCGAGTACGACACGAAGACCATGAAGCCCGCGATGACGGCCACATTGCCGAGCAGGAACACCGCTTCGAGCACGCTGTTGACGCCGACACCCAGTGGAGCCAGCCAGTGCGCCACGATCTGGGACGCGAAGGCCCAGGGCGACGCCTGGACCTCAAAGTCGGCGGCGGTGGGATGGAGTGGTCCGTGGAAGACTGCTCCAATCGTCCTCGGGAACGGGAAGTGGTCCGTGTTGATCTGACCAGCGCGATACAACAGCAGCGTGACGATCACCATCGAGATCATGAAGAGGGTCAACCACGCCGCGCCGAGGTGGCTGCCGTAGAAGCGGCTGGCGCGGTCCTTGCGCGACGGCGCGTTCTTGATCCGGATGATGGTGAACACCACGAGCGAGACCAGTACCGCCGTGGCGAAGAAGTCCTCGACGAAGGCGAGCCAGTTGTCCTGGCCGATCAGCGGGATGTGGAAGTCGCGACTGAAGAGGGCCCCGTACGCCTCGACGATGGTCGTGAGCAGCACCGTGAAGCCCCACATCGTGAAGAAGTGCGCCAGGCCCGGCACCGTCCAGCGCAGGAGCTTTCGCTGACCCGCGACCTCGACGACCTCGGCCTCGCTCACCTTGCGCAGTCCCTGCCAGCGCCGCGGCGCCGGTTGGCCGCTGCGGATGAGCTTCGAGAGCCAGAAGAAGCGACGGCCCGCGATCGCGAAGAGGAGGACCGTGATTCCCAGTCCGATGACGATGCGAGCTAGCACGGCGGTCCTCCAGTGCGACGGTGGGTCATCCTTACTTCTTGAAGTTCTCCGAGTAGCGACTCGGGGTCGGGCCGCGCTGCCCGCGGTACTTGGATCCCAGCCCCGACGATCCGTAGGGGCGGTCGGCTGGCGTCGTCATCTCGAAGAAGCTGATCTGGCCGATCTTCATGCCGGGGTAGAGGGTGATGGGCAGGTTCGCCACGTTCGAAAGCTCCAGGGTGATGTGGCCATCCCATCCCGCGTCGACGAAGCCCGCGGTCGAATGGATCACCAGACCGAGACGGCCCAGGGAACTCTTCCCGTCGAGTCGGGCCACGATGTCGTCGGGGATCGCAATGCGCTCGGTGGTCGAACCGAGCATGAACTCGCCGGGATGGAGGATCATCGGGGTTTCAGTTCCTACGTCGATCAGCTCGGTCAGGTCCTCTTGGGCTTCACGAACATCGATTATTCGCTGGGAGTGGTTGCGAAAGACCCGGAAGTACTGGTCGATGTGCAGGTCGACCGACGACGGCTGGATACAGTCGTCGCCCAACGGTTCGATGATGATCCGTCCACTGGCCAAGGCTTCCTTGATTGAGCGATCCGAGAGCACCATAACGAAGTCACGATACTCCCTTCGCCACTGCGAGACTATGAATCGCCCTTGAAACAAGGCATTTCGTGGCCGCTAGGAAAGGACGCGGCGGCGGAAGTTTCGCAGTCCAATGGTCAAGAACAGCGCTCCGAACGCCACCATCACCGGGTACACGACGTAGAGATGCATGTGCGGTGCATCGGTGAAGGCGGCGCGCATGCCCTCGTTCACGTAGACCAGCGGATTGATGAGCACCAGAGTCTGGAGCCAATGGAATCCACCGATCTTGACCGGCGCCAGGTGCGTCCACGGGTAGTACGTACCACCGAGGAACGTGACGGGCAGGATCACGAAGCCGAACATCAGGCCGATGTTGCGCGGTTCGAAACTGGTGCCGAGGGTGAGACCGAGTCCGGCCATGGCCACGCAGGCCAGCGGCACGAAGGTCAGTACCACCAACCAGTGCAGCGAGATGTCCGCCTCGACTCCCGCGGCGTGCACCACCGAGGCGATCGGAAAGACGATGCACGCGGACAAGAGTCCCTGCACGGCGCCCGAGAGAACCTTGGCCATGGCGACGAGCCAAATCGGGCACGGACCCTGCACCCGGTCCTCGATCTCGCGGGTGAAGCCGAACTCCTGGGCCATGTTCAACGCAATGGACTGCACGCCCTGGAACATCACCGAGATTCCCACGACCCCGGGCACGAGGACCGTCGCGAAGTTCGATGGTCCTGAGGTACCTCGACCACCAACGGCCTGACCGATCTTCGGAAAGACGTAGAGGAACACGAAGCACAGTAAGAACGGCTGGATCAGCGTCCGAAGCACGAACTCGCCCACGTTCTTTCGAAGCACTACGAGGTCACGCAGCATCAGGGCCGCCAAAGCCGTGCGGCTGGCCTGGAAGACGCTCCTCGTCGGCCCCGTCATGATCGTCGGAGGGGCGCTCATGCCTCGCGCAGCTCCTTGCCGGTGAGACTGATGAACACGGTCTCGAGGCTGGGTTCGGCGACCGTGAGATCGATGATGTCGAGTTTCGCGTTCTCCGCAGCGACCACGACTCGTGGGACGATGCGCTCGGCACCCCTTACGTGTACCTGTACGACGGAGTCGACCAGGTGCGCGGCGATCACGCCGTCGACGTCGCGCTTGATCACGTCGGCCAGCCGTTGCGGATCGCTCGTAACCTTCACCGTGACGATCGTGTCGGCCCCGGTACTCCTCTTCAAGTTGCTCGGGGTGTCGAGGGCGAGGAACCTGCCGCGGTCCATGATCGCCACCCGATGGCAGAGCTGGTCGGCCTCTTCCATGTAGTGCGTCGTCAGCACCACGGTTTGGCCCGAGTCGTTGAGTCCCTTCAGCATCTCCCACAGGGCGAGACGGCTCTGGGGGTCCAGGCCCGCGGTCGGCTCGTCGAGGAACAGGACGGCCGGGTTGTGGAAGATGGCCCGTGCGACCATAAGCCGCTGCGCCATGCCACCCGAGAGGGCGTAGACCGACGCCTTGGCCCACTTGGACAGACTGAAGAACTCGAGGAGTTCGTCGGCGCGACGCCGAGACTCCTTGACACCGATGCCGAAGAACCGTCCATGGAAGTAGAGGTTCTCCCAGACCGTCAGTTGCCGGTCCAGGGTGTTCTGCTGAGAGACGATGCCCGAGACCTGTTTGACGAGCGCGGGATGCTTGCGCACGTCAATGCCCGCGACGAAGGCCGAACCTGACGTCGGAACGACCCGGGTCGTCAGAACACCGGCGGTGGTCGTCTTGCCTGCTCCGTTCGGTCCCAAGAGTCCGAAGATCTCGCCCCTGTGGACCTTGAGGTTCAAACCGTCCAGGGCCGGCGAGTCCATCCCGGGATACCTCTTGGTCAGGTTCTCCGTGCGGATTATCTCCTGGACATCGTCCGCCATTGCGCTCTCCGCGAAAGTAGTCTGCACCACCGGCTCTTCGAATTCACACTAGGGGCATCGGGGTTCTCCGCGCGAAAACGAACAGCCTGAGCAGAACTTGGTCTATTGGATAACATTGTGTACTGCGCGGGCGTAGTTCAGCGGCAGAACATCAGCTTCCCAAGCTGAGGACGCGAGTTCGATTCTCGTCGCCCGCTCCACTCCAGTTCTCCTTGCGGGTGCTGGGCTTTGCTGTCTCGACGAGTGTTGCACTCATTGCCACTGTTCGCTCCTGTTCTGCACTGTTTTCCATCGCCGGGTGTCGCAACGTCGAACGAGGCGGACGCCAACTTCTGTTGACGCTGGCAATCTACCCGGCCACTGAGTCAAATCTCCGTAGAACTTCACCTCGCCGTTGACGCCGTGCCTCAGCGCCATACGAAGGACGGCGTCTCCGCCGAACCAACAACGCACCTCACTGAGCGGAGACAGGACCCAACTTCGGTGCCACATTCACGCCCAAGAGCGAATATTCGTAAATTTCCACGATTGCGCGGCCAGAAATCCGTGCGTGGGGCGTCGCCACGACAAAGGGATTCGGACGGCTCATC
>JADGOJ010000065.1 GCA_017883045.1 Acidimicrobiales bacterium | reverse complement strand
GCCCCAGAAGACGTCGATGGTGGCGTGGCGCTTCACGACGCGTCCGACGAGGAAGGCGAGCAGCGCCCACACGAGGGCTGTCGCAAGACCGAGCGGAAGGTTCTGCAGGAATGACCAGTGCACGCCGCAGGTCTACCAGGAGACGGCGCAGCGAACGTCGCGACACCGCGGACAATCACCTACCATGGGTACTCGTGCGCCGCCGAGGACTTGGCTCTCTAGCGTGGGCCTCCGCGCAGGATCTCTTCAATCAGAGCACGGCCTTTGGACGCCTGGCCCTCGTGCACGTCTTGATGATGGCCGGCGACACGATGGTCACCGTCTCGCTGGCTGGCTCGCTCTTCTTCTCGGTTTCGCCGACCGAGGCCAAGGGCAAGGTGCTGGCCTATCTGCTCTTGACGATCGCGCCGTTCGCCGTGGTCTCTCCAGTCCTCGGTCCCCTGATCGACCGGTCCGCGAACGGACGAAGGGTCCTGGTCGCACTCTCGGCGGGACTGCGCGTGGTGCTCTGTTGGATGATGAGCCAGCACCTCAACTCACTGTGGCTCTATCCGATGGCGTTCCTCGTGCTGGTGTCGTCCAAGCTGTACGTCGTCACGCGCGGCGCACTGGTGCCCGAGATGGCCCGCACCGACCAGCTGCGCGAACACACGGCTCGCGTCGGCCGGGCCGGATGGCCCAGTGAGGGGGTCGAGCAGGAGAAGGGCTTCGCGGGCTTCAACGCGCAACTGACCCTGCTCGGCACGCTGGTCGGGCTGCTCGCGGGTTCGCTCGGCGCGGGACTGTTGAAGGGGATCGGCGCACCGAGCGTTCTCATCGTCGCGGCCTTCGTCTTCCTCGCAGCGACCGTGGCGAGCGTGCGACTGCACCAACCGGTCAAGCAGGTCAGGGACCAGGTCACCGGTCTCACCCAAGCGGAACGGGACCTGAACGCCTTGAATCCCATGGGTGACGTCGAGGTCGCTTGGGGGCTCGGCGCCGCGGCGTTGATGCGATTCACCGTTGGCTTCGCCACGTTCCTGCTGGCCTTCGGGCTGCGCCGAGAACATGCCGGGCTGGGCTGGTTCGCCTTCGCCCTGGCGATGAGCGCATTGGGCGCCCTCGTGGGACTGGCCCTCGTCACGCGGGTACGCAGTGCCGTGCCGGAGTCGACGTTGTTGACCCTCGCCCTGCTCGCGACCGGCGTCGGGGCCGGCGTGGCGTCGGCGCACCCGGCGTTGGTCGTCCAGGTGCTGCTCGCCTCGTGGCTGGGGCTCTGCGCGGCTGTCGTGCAGCCGAGCTTCGACGCGATCACCCAGCGCAACGTCGCCCCCGGGGCGCAGGGACGGACCTTCGCGCGCTTCGCGGTCCGCCAGCAACTGTTGTGGGTGGTCGGTGCGTTGATCCCCGTCGCCGTCGCTCTCAGGTTCTCGGTCGGCGATCGACTGCTCTCGGCGCTGATGATCGTCGCCGGGCTCGTCTACGGACTCGGGCGTCGCTTCGCGCGCCGTTGAAGCGGATCACGCGCAACGCTTTTATGCTGTGGGCCACATGGCCATGTCCCTCCAAACCACACCAGGGTCTCGCGACCTCTCGCGGTTTCCCCACGTGGTCGTCATCGGCGGTGGGTTCGCGGGCGTCGCGACCGCACGGGGACTGGCCGACAAGGACGTTCGAGTCACGGTCGTCGACAAGCACAACTTCCACACGTTCCTGCCTCTGCTCTACCAGGTGGCGACGGCCGGCCTCGAGCCGGCCGACGTGGCCTATCCCATCCGCACCATCTTCGGCCAGGCCGACAACATCGGCTTTCGCCACGGCCGCGTACGCGAGGTCGATCACGCTCGCAGCATCATCGTGTTGGACGACGACTCCGAGATCGCCTTCGATCACCTGGTCGTCGCGACCGGTGCGACGGCGGCCTTCTTCGGCATCCCCGGGGCCTCGAGGTTCGCCATGCCGCTCTACTCGCTGGCCGACGCGCGCAGGCTGCGCAATCGACTGCTGTTGGCGCTCGAAGAGGCCGACGTGCAATCCGAGCACTCGACGGCGTCGTTGAACTTCGTCGTCGTGGGCGGTGGGCCGACCGGTGTCGAGACGTCGGGGGCCCTCTCCGAGCTGATCCGAATCGCCATCAAGCGTGACGGACTGCGCCTCGACCCGTCCAGGTTCCGCATCGTCCTGGTCGACCTGGCGCCTCGACTGCTGACCGCGTTCCCCGAGTCGGCCAGCCGCTATGCGAAGAGGGAGCTCGAGTCGCTCGGCGTCGAGGTCGAGTTCGGCCGGTCGGTGGTGGAGGTCGAGGAGCACGCCATCCGTTTCGCCGACGGAGAGCGGTTGGAGACCGCCGCGGTGATCTGGGCCGCCGGCGTGACGTCGAGCGGCACGCTGGCCCACGACCTGCAGGCCTCCGCCGGCCCGGGCGGGCGTGCCCGCGTGACCCCCGACCTTCGCCTGCTCGAGAGCACCAACGTCTGGGCCGTCGGCGACGCCGCCGCGGTGCCCCTCTCCAACACCGAGTTCTGTCCACAGCTGGCGCCGGTCGCGATCCAGACGGGTCGTCACTGCGCGGAGCAGATCCTGCGGGTGTTGAACGAAGAGGCGACGACCCCCTTCAAGTACCGCAACAAGGGCATCATGGCGACGATCGGGCGTCACGCGGCGGTCGCGAAGCTTCCCCACGGCGCAGTGATCAAGGGCACGGCCGGGTGGCTCGCGTGGCTGGGGCTGCACCTGTGGTACCTCATCGGGTTCCGCAACAAGATCCGCGTGATGATCAACTGGACGTGGCGCTACTTCGACTGGCCGTCGGGCCCGCGCCTGATCGTGGCCGACGCCGAGACGGCCGAGTAGCCGCCGTCCGGCTACAGGTCGGGCAACTGGAAGTCGATGCTGGGCACGTCGGTGCCCCCGTCGATCTCGAGGACCTTGCCGGTCATGAACCGGCCCGCGGGCGAGGCCAGGTAGACGACGCCCGCCGTGATGTCCTCGACGTCGCCGATCATGTGCAGTGGGGTCATGTCCTCGATCATCTTCTTCAATTCCGGGCTCGTCATCACGATCTCGAGGGCCGAAGTGGCCGTCGAGCCCGCGGCGATGGCGTTCACGCGGATCCGTGGCGCCAGGTCCTTGGACACCAGCCGCGTGTAGTGGGCGAGCGCCGCCTTCGTCGCCCCGTAGGCGGAGAAGCCCCGTCCGGCGATCCGTCCCATGACCGAGGTGATGTTGACGATCGAACCGCCGCCGCCCTCGAGCATGATCGGCACGGCGGCGAGATTGAGCGCGTGCGCCGTGGTCACGTTGAAGTGGAAGGCCTCCTCGAGGTACTGGGCGGTCGTGTCGAGGAAGGGGAGCGGGATCGTCCCGCCCACGTTGTTCACCACCACGTCGATGCGCCCGAACTCCCTCTGGGCGACGGCGGCGAGCGCCGCGACGGCGTCGAGGTCGGTGAGGTCACAGGCCACCGTCACCGCCCGGCGACCGGCGGCCTCGACCGCACTGGCGACCTCGTCGAGGTCGGACTGGGTCCGAGAGGCGATCACCACGTCCGCGCCGCACTGGGCCAGCGCCAACGCACTGCCCGCACCGATGCCCCGTCCCGCGCCGGTGACGATCGCCACGTGCCCATCGATTCGGAATCGGTCAAGAATCACGGTCGTCTCCCACCCGTCGAGTCAAGAATCGTCTGGCCGCCTGTCTAGCACGGGGGCGTCGGAGTGACGACCCGTGATCGGTGGACTGCGAGCTTCAGCGCAGTCGCGCCTCGAGGTCGTCGACCTCGGCGGCCAACTTGGCCGGCAGCCGGTCGGCGAACTGCGCGAAGTGCTCGCGGATCAGCGGCACCTCGGCACGCCACTCGTCCACGTGGACGGTGAGCAGTTCTCGCATGTCCTCGGGCGAGACGTCGACTCCCTCGACGTTGATCGCCGACGCCGTCGGCACGAAGCCGATCGGGGTCTCTATCGCGTCACCGCGTCCGGCGGTACGCTCGAATACCCACTCGAGCACCCGGCTGTTCTCGCCGTAGCCGGGCCACAGCCACCGTCCGTCTTCCCCCTTGCGGAACCAGTTGACGTAGAAGATCTTGGGGAGCTTCGACTCGTCGAAGCGCTCGGAGAACCTCAGCCAGTGCGCGAAGTAGTCGGCCATGTTGTAACCGCAGAAGGGCAGCATCGCAAAGGGGTCACGGCGTAGATTGCCGACCGCGCCGGTCGCCGCCGCGGTGGTCTCAGAGGACATGATCGCTCCGAGGAAGACGCCGTGGTCCCAGTTGCGCGACTGGAAGACCAGGGGAACCACGCTCGCGCGGCGACCACCGAGCAGGATCGCGTCGATGGGCACGCCCGCCGGGTCCTCCCACTCGGGTGCGATCGCGGGGTCCTGACTGGCCGGGGCGGTGAAGCGTGAGTTCGGGTGCGCGGCCGGTGCGCCGGAGCCCTTCGACCACGGCTGGCCCTTCCAGTCGATCAGACCTTCCGGTGGCTCGCTCATGCCCTCCCACCAGACGTCGCCGTCGGCGGTCAGGGCGGTGTTGGTGAAGATGGTGTTGGCTTCGATCGAGTACATCGCGTTGGGATTGGTGTGCATGTTGGTCCCCGGCGCCACGCCGAAGAAGCCGGCCTCGGGGTTGATGGCGTAGAGCCGGCCGTCGGGGCCCGGCTTCATCCAGCAGATGTCGTCGCCGATGGTCTCGACCTTCCAGCCGGGCAGGGAGGGCACGAGCATCGCGAGGTTGGTCTTGCCACAGGCGCTGGGGAACGCTCCCGCGACGAAGCGCGACTCGCCCGCGGGGTTGGTGAGCTTGAGGATCAGCATGTGCTCGGCGAGCCAGCCGTGGTCGCGCGCGAGCACCGAGGCGATGCGCAGCGCGAAGCACTTCTTGCCCAGGAGGGCGTTGCCGCCGTAGCCCGAGCCGTACGAGATGATCTCCTCGGTCTCGGGGAACTGGACGATGTACTTGTTCTCCGCATCGCACGGCCACTTCACGTCGGCCTGGCCGTCGGCGAGGGGCATGCCCACGGAGTGAAGGCACGGCACGAAGTACCCCTCGTCGCCCAGCACCTTGAGGGCGCCGGCGCCCATGCGCGTCATGATGCGCATCGACACCGCCACGTAGGCGGAGTCGGTGATCTCGACGCCGATGTGTGAGATGTTGGATCCAAGGGGGCCCATCGAGAAGGGGATCACGTACATCGTGCGGCCCTTCATGGATCCACGGAAGAGGTCGTTCAAGACCGTGCGCATCTCTGACGGGTCGCGCCAGTTGTTGGTGGGTCCGGCGTCGATCTCGTTCTGGGAGCAGATGAACGTGCGGTCCTCGACGCGAGCGACGTCGCCCGGGTCCGACGCGGCGTAGTAGCTGTTCGGACGCTTGGCGTCGGACAACTTGGCGAAGGTTCCGTTGTCGACCAGCAACTGGCACAGATCGTCGTACTCTTGCGCCGAGCCGTCGCACCACTGGATACGATCGGGTGTAGTGAGCTGCGCTACTTCTTCCACCCATGCAATGAGCTTCTTGTGCCTAGTCGGGTACGTCATGTTGGGTTCCTCCATCAATCTCTGTACGACGCCACGCAGCGACGTTGTCCTGGCGAGCCAGGGCCATGTCCTCGCCGGTTGACCCAACAATCCCCCACAGGGAACACCCCCGACGCGAAGATGACCTCATTGAGCGTATCGCCACAATAGTGGGACAGAGAAACATACCCGAGGGCGAGCACCATATCGGCGACGATGCGGCCGTGTTGGCGCCTTTCGTGGGCGAGGCGGTGATCAGCACCGACGTCGCCGTGCTGGGCGTGCACCTCGACGCTGAACTTTTTCCACTCGAGGACCTGGGCTATCGCGCGGTCGCCGCCGCCGTCTCGGACCTGGCGGCGATGGGCGCTCGAGCTCGGGCCGCGGTAGTGGCGGTGACGGCGCCCGAAGGGACCGATCTCGAGGAGCTGCACCGCGGGATGGCCGACGCGGCCCTCATCACGAACTGTCCAATTGTCGGAGGCGACCTCTCCGAGGGACGCGACGTCGCCGTTGCGGTGACGGTGGTGGGCGAGTGCCCGGGGCGCGGCGCCGTGCTGCGCAGTGGCGCCAAGGCGGGCGACGAGCTCCTCGTCACCGGGCCGCTCGGCCGCTCGGCGGCCGGACTCCGTCGGCGCCGCGAGGGAGCGCCACTGAACGATGAGCTGGTCGTAGCCCACCGTCGACCGTGGCCCCGACTGAGCGAGGGTCAGGCCGCACGCGGGGCCGGGGTGCACGCGATGATGGACCTCAGCGACGGGTTGGGCCTCGACCTGCACCGACTGGCTGACGCGTCGGGTGTCGGCTTCGAGCTGAACGACGTGCCGGTCGCTGAGGGCGCCACCATCGACGAGGCGACCGGCGGCGGCGAGGACTACGAGCTTCTCATCGCGACCGACAACGCCGCGAGGTTGCGGATGATCTTTCTCGACCGGGGGCTTCGCATGCCGCTCACCATCGGCACGGTGGTCGCCGACGCGTCGAGGCGCACGTGGCGTGGCGAACCGTTCGAACCGAGAGGATGGCAGCACCAGCTCTAGGGTGCTGGTGGCCTAGGCAACGACCTTGCGACGGACGGGCTTGGTGATCTTGCCCGAACGGATGCAGCCGGTGCAGACGTTCACGCGCTGGGGCGTGCCGCCGATGAGCGCACGAACGCGCTGGATGTTCGGGTTCCAACGGCGCTTGGTGCGACGGTGGGAGTGCGAGACGTTCATGCCGAACGACGGCTTCTTGCCGCAGATTTCGCAGACTGATGCCATGATGAACTCTCTCCTTTGTCCCAGCCGCTACGCGATGCAACCGCCGGTATAAACCGAAGGACCATTGTAGCATCGCTAGCGATGACCTCTCCGACCACGCTGTCCGCAGGCGAACTGCGGAAGGCGATCACCACGTACGCGGAGCTTCTACGCTCCCACAAGGAGGTCATCAACCGCTTGAACGTCTACCCGGTGCCCGATGGCGATACGGGCACGAACATGACCCTGACCATCGAATCGGTCACCGCCGAGCTCGACCCGCTGGGCGAGGACGCTCCGATGGCCGACGTCTGCAGGGCCATCGCCCACGGCTCGCTGATGGGCGCCCGCGGCAATTCCGGGGTGATCCTCTCCCAGATGCTGCGCGGACTGGTCGCGAAGTTCCCCGCCCACGACGGCGTCGCTCCGAGTCTGCTGGCCGAATCACTCGAACACGCCGACGTCCTGGCGCGCCAGGCGGTGGTGCGGATCGTCGAGGGAACGATGCTCTCAGTCGCGAAGGCCGCCGCCGAGGGCGCGCGGGCCCACTGCGAGACCTTGACCGCGCTCGTGCGCTCGGCGCGCGATCGCGCGCGCACCGCCTTGGCCTTCACGCCCGAGCAGTTGCCGGTGTTGAAGCAGGCCGGCGTGGTCGACTCCGGGGGCACGGGACTGGTGCTGTTGTTCGACGCGCTGTGCAAGGTCGTCGCGGGCGATCCGCTGCCCGTGGCGCCAGCGGCCGACTCGATCGTGGTGCACGTGCACGAGCAGACCGAGATCCACGGCGAGGGCAGCATCGCGGACCTCCGCTACGAGGTGATGTACCTGCTCGACGCCGACGACACGAAGATGCACGCCTTTCGCGAGGTGTGGGCCGGTCTCGGTGACTCGATCGTCATCGTCGGCGGTGACGGCATCTATAACTGCCACATCCACACCGACGACATCGGTGCCGCGGTCGAAGCGGCCCTCGACGCCGGCCGCCCGCGAGAGATCCGCGTGACCGACCTCAGCGAACTGGTCATCGAAGAGCGATGGGTGCGCGAGGCGAGCGGTCTCCAGGAGATCGAGGAGATCGAGCCGGTCCCTCCCACCGCGGTGGTCGCGGTCGTCGTGGGCGACGGCGTCGGGCGAATCTTTCGTTCGCTCGGCGTGCGGACCCTCGTGAAGGGCGGTCAGTCGATGAACCCGTCGACGGCCGACCTCGTCGCGGCGGTGCAAGCGACCGGTTCGTCCCAAGTGGTGCTGTTGCCCAACAACAAGAACATCCGCCCGGTCGCCGAGCAGGTGAACAGTCTCGTGGACCAGACGGTCACCGTCGTGCCGACCAACTCGATCGTGGAGGGGTTCGCGGCGCTGCTCGAGTACGACCCCGACGCCTCGGCCGAGCAGAACGCGCTGGCGATGAGCGCGTCGGCGTGCAACGTGGTCGCGGCCGAGGTAACCCGGGCCGTGCGCGACACCTCGACCGACGTAGGCGAGGTGCACGTGGGCGACTGGATCGGGCTCAGCGCCAAGGGCGTTCGTTCGATCGCCGACTCCATCGCCGGGGCGAGCAACCGGCTGCTGGCCGAGCTCATTCGGCCCGAGCACGAACTGCTCACCATCATCGAAGGCGAGGGTTCCTCGCCAGCCAACACGCGGCGGATCACGGAGTTCCTGTCCGACGAGTACCCCCAGATCGCGGTCGAGGTGCACCACGGGGGACAGCCGCTCTACCCCTACTACTTCGGCCTCGAGTGAGCGAAGCGGCGCCGCGCCGACTACGCGAGCTGGGCGACGTACCGGTCGCACAGTTGCGCAACGTCGGCGAGAAGCGCGTCGCCGCGCTCGCGTCGCTCGGCATCGAGAGTGTCCTTGACCTGCTGACCGTCTATCCCCGTCGCTACATCGACCGGACCAAGCGCGTCGACCTCTCGGACCTGACGGTCGGCGAGGAGGCCGCGGTCTTCGGCGAGGTCAAGAAGATAGGCGGTCGACGCACTCGACAGGGCCGGGTCATGGTCGACGCGACGGTCAGCGACGACAGCGGCTCGTTCAAGGTCGTCTTCTTCAACCAGGCCTGGCGTGAGCGCCAACTCCCCGTCGGGGTCCAGGCGCTCTTCTTCGGCAAGGTCACCGACTACAAGGGCCAACGCCAGATGACCAACCCCGTTGTCGACGTGATCGTGGGGCCCTCGGGCGACGAGCGCGACGCGTCGCGGGTCGGCCGGGTGGTGCCGATCTACCCGGCGTCGGGCAAGGCCGGCCTGACGAGCTGGGAGATCGGCGGCTTCATCGAGGAGTCGCTGCGACGTGCGGGTCCCCTGCTCGATCCCGTGCCCGAGACGGTGCGACGCGACCTCGGCCTGGTCGATCGCACGGCGTCGTTCTGGGGGATCCACCTCCCCGAGGACATCGCCGACGTGGCGCCGGCCCGACGTCGGCTGGCTTTCGACGAGTTCTTGCGGCTCCAGTTGTTGCTCGCCCTTCGCCGGCGGCGCCTGGAGGAGTCCTCGGCGGGCGTGCGCCATCCGATCGTCGAGGACGACCTCGACGTCGGGCCGGGCGCGCTGAGCGTGCCGTCGTCGTCGCTGGTGCGCCGATTCCTGAGCAACCATCACTTCGCCCTGACCGCGGCCCAGCGCCGGGTGTTGGGCGAGATCGCCAGTGACCTCTCGTCGCCCCTCCCGATGCACCGCCTGCTCCAGGGCGACGTCGGGTCGGGCAAGACCATCGTGGCGCTGACCGCCCTGCTCGCGTCGCTCGACGGCGGCCGCCAGGGGGCCCTGATGGCCCCGACCGAGGTCCTCGCCGAACAGCACCTCGCGTCGCTGCGCAGGGACCTCGAGGGTCTCAGCGTCAGCGACCCCTCGGTACTCGGCGGCGAGCGGCCCCTGTCGATCCAGCTGTTGACGGGGCGCGTGCGCGCCAAGGACCGTCAGTCGGTGCTCGACGGGCTGCGCGACGGATCGGTCGACATCGTCGTGGGCACCCACGCGCTGTTGACCGACGACGTGCGCTTTCGCGCGCTGGGCGTCATCGTGATCGACGAGCAGCACCGCTTCGGCGTCGAGCAGCGCGCGGCCCTGCGCGACAAGGGACGCGAGCGATCCGACGAAGCGGCCGACCCGGATCTGCTCGTCATGACCGCGACACCGATCCCGAGGACCGCGGCGATGGTCGTCTTCGGGGACCTGGACCGGTCGGTGCTCGACGAGATGCCCCGGGGCCGGTTGCCGATCATGACCGAGTGGGCCCAGAGCGACGACGAGTTGCGCGACTGCTGGCAGCGGGTGCGCGACGAGGTCGCGGCCGGGCGCCGGGCCTACGTGATCTGCCCGCTGGTCGAGGACTCCGAACGGGTCGAGGCGACCAGCGCCGTCGAGGAACGCACGCGTCTCGCGCTCGAGGAGCTGCGGGGGCTGGCGCTCGGCCTGTTGCACGGCCAGATGAAGGGACCGGAGAAGGAGGAGGTGATGGCGCAGTTCCGCGCCGGCGAGATCGACGTGCTCGTCGCGACGGTCGTGATCGAAGTCGGCGTCGACGTGCCCGAAGCGAGCGTCATCGTGATCGAGGACGCTTGGCGATTCGGTCTCGCCCAGTTGCATCAGCTGCGCGGGCGCGTCGGACGCAGCGCCGCCCAGAGCTACTGCTACCTGCTCGGCACCCCGCCGAGCGAAGAGGGCGCGATCCGACTCCAGGCGCTCGTTGACTCGACCGATGGCTTCGCGCTGGCCGAGATCGACCTCAACCTCCGTGGCGAGGGGACGCTGCTGGGCTCGCGCCAGCGCGGGCGCAGCGATCTGCGCCTCGCGTCGCTGAGAAACGACGAGGATCTGCTGCTCGCCGCCCGCGACGTCGCCTCGGCGATGGTGCGAAAGGACGGATTGAGCGCGGAACCCGAGATGGTCGACGAGCTGCGGCTCTTCGTCGACGACGAGGAAGCCGACTACCTGTTCAAGTCCTAGCGCGATGCGACGTACCCTTGGGGGGTGCGAGTAATTGGTGGGGCGGCTCGGGGACGACCGCTGAAGGCGAAGCTTCCACCAACGGTGCGTCCGACGACCGACTACGCCCGCGAGGCGATTTTCTCCATGCTCGAGAGCCGGGGCGGCCTGATGGACCTGGTGGTCGCCGACCTCTACTGCGGTTCGGGGGCGATGGGCATCGAGGCGATGTCGCGCGGCGCGTCCAAGGTCTACTTCGTCGACAGTGACCCGGCGTGCCTCGCCGCGGCGAGGATGAACCTGGAGCCACTGCAGCTGCACGGCGAGGCGGTCTTCGTGCGCGCCGCGCTGCCGGTCTGGACGCCCCCGAGCGACCTGGACCTGGTGCTGGCCGATCCGCCCTATGGTCCGCTCGACGTCGCCAGTGTGCTCAAGGGCGTCGTCGCCCAGCGCGTCGTCATCGAGAACGACCGCCATATGGACGCGCCTCCGGGGTGGATCGTTACCAAAACCAAGCGGTACGGCACTACGCTCGTAACGATGTTGGAACCTGAGGAAGGCGATGAAGAGTGACGGTTGGCCTGATCCCCGGTTCCTTCGACCCGTTCCACAACGGACATCTCGAGGTCGTCGAGCGCGCCGCGCACATCTTTGACGAGATCGTGGTCGCCGCCATCCGCAACCCCCAGAAGTCCGAGGCCCTCTTCGACCTCGACGAGCGCCGCGAGATGATCGCCGAGTCGCTGGCCCACCTGAAGAACGTGCGCATCGTGTCGATCTCGACGCTGCTCGTGAACGTGGCGCGCGACGTCAACGCGACCGCGATCGTCAAGGGCCTGCGCGCCGTGTCGGACTTCGAGAGCGAGCTGCAGATGGCCCAGATGAACCGGTCCTTGTCGGGGGTCGAGACGCTGTTCATCCCGTCGAGCTCCAACCACTCGTTCATCGCCTCACGGTTGCTGCGCGAGGTCGCCCGCTACGGCGGCAACGTCACGGCGTTCGTCCCCAAGCCGGTGGCCCAACGACTGAACGCGAAGTTCCCAGGAGGTGACCATGACGTCCTTTGACGGCTACGACGACGCCGAGGAGTCCAACGAGCCATCGGGCCGCCACGCCCGGCGCGACATCGAGACCGACCTGCGCGACCTGATCGAGCTGGTCGCCAACGCCAAGCAGATGCCGCTGTCGAACTCCGCGCTGATCCCGCGTGACGACGTGCTGGGGCTGCTCGAGCAGGCCCTGCGCAGCCTGCCCGAGGAGATTCGCGAGGCCCGCTGGGCGCTGCGCGACCGTGAGGAGTTGATGGCGGCCGA
>JADGOJ010000064.1 GCA_017883045.1 Acidimicrobiales bacterium | reverse complement strand
CCCGTCGGCATCGTGGAGGTCGACCTCGAGGGCCACGTGCGGTGGTGGAACCGGCGAGCCAGCCGGATCCTCTCGTGGCCCGAGAACGACGGATCGACGGGCCTCGCCGAGCCGGCGTTCCCCGAGGGCGCGCTGGCCGGGCTGCGCGAACTGTGGTCCGAGGTCCGCCAAGGCGATCCGGTCAGTGGCCGCGACCTCGACGAGGTGGAGATCGGGACGAGGCGTCGCGAACTCACCGCGTCGGCGACGCTGCTCCCACCGACCGGGGACAGCGCGCAGAGCATCCTGACGTTGATCGACGACGTGACCGACAGCCGAGAGTTGAAGGCCGAGCTTCGACACGCCCACACGATGGAGGTCCGCGGTCAGGTCGCGAGTCGCATCGCCCACGACTTCAACAACCTGCTGACGCTCATCTCGGGCTACGCCGAGATCCTGGCGCGCGACCTCGAGGACAACGAGCGAGACGCCCAGATGGTCAGGGACATCCAGTCCACCGCGTCGAGGGCGTCGTTGCTCACGGCTCAATTGCAGTCCATTGGCCGCACCAAGACGCCCGAACCCGTGGTCTTCGACCCGGCGATCGTCATCCAGTCCAACGCCGAAGTGCTCGAGCGGATCCTCGGTGGCGCCATCGAACTGCGGTGGTCGCTCGACAATCACGCCGGCAACGTGCGCGTCGACGCCGACCAGTTCGAGCAGATGATCCTCAACCTCTCGATCAACGCCCGCGACGCGATGCCCCAGGGCGGTGAGCTGAGTTTCGTCGTTGGGCGCACGTGGCTCGAGCCCCGCGAGGCGCTCGACCTCGGGGTGAGTGCGGGCGAGTACCTCCAGCTCTCGATCATCGATACCGGTGTCGGCATGGACGAGGCCACCCGCGAGCGGTGCTTCGAGCCACTCTTCACGACCAAGGGTCCGTTCAAGGGAACGGGCATGGGGCTGGCGGCCGCTCGTCGCCTCGTGCAAGAGAGCGGGGGAGCGATCTGGTGTGTCTCCGAGATCGGCCAGGGCACCACGTTCGAGATCGTGCTGCCGGTGGTCGACTCGCCGGCCGAGGAGATGGCGAGTGCGCCCGAGGCCACTCGTCCCCAAGCCACGGCCACGGTGCTGCTCGCCGAGGACGACGTGGACCTGCGTCGACTCATGAGCCAGGTCCTCAAGCGCAACGGCTATCAGGTGCTCGAGGCCGAGTCCGGTGAGCGGGCCGAGGAGATCTTCGGCGACGTCGACGCGAAGATCGACCTCTTGCTGAGCGACGTCGTGATGCCCGGGATGACCGGGCGTGAGCTCTCCGCGAGACTCCAGGCGCGAAGTCCCGAGTTGCGGGTGCTGCTCGTGTCGGGAACCGAGGACTCGAGCGTGATCGACGACCTGATCGCGGGAACGTGCGACTTCCTCGCCAAGCCCTTTCGCCCCAGCCAACTGATCGACAAGGTGCACGAGCTCCTCGTTCGCCACGACTGATCGCAGCGACGCTCCTCGTCAGCGACTACGAGGCGCCGGCGTCTGACTCGAATCGGTAGCCCACCCCGCGCACGGTCGTGATCCAGCGCGGGTGGTCGGGGTCGGTCTCGATCTTGGCGCGCAGTCGCCTGATGTGCTCGGTCACGGTCGCCGCGTTCTGCCACTCGCCCGACGACTCCCACACGTGCTCGAGGAGCTGCTCGCGCGAGAACACCTGGCGCGGCGAACGGGCGAGGAAGGCGAGCAGGGCGAACTCCTTGGACGTCAACTCGAGGCGTTCTCCGTTGAGGTGCACCTCGTGGGTGTTCTCGTTGATCAACAGGTCGCCAAAGCGCAACGTGGGTGCGTCGATATGGTGCTGGGCGAGGTTCGCCCCCGCCCGGCGCAGCACCGACTCGATCCGAGCCGAGACCTCGGCGAGTGAGAACGGCTTGACGATGTAGTCGTCGGCCCCCATCTTCAGTCCGGCGACTCGTTCGGACTCGAGTCCGCGACCAGTGAGGAAGATCGTGGGCACGTCGCTCAACAAGCGAATCTCGCGCAGGACGTCGCGGCCGTCCTCTTCGCCGAGGCCGATGTCCAGTAGCACAAGGTCGGGCTGGGTCGAGGAGGTCGCCGCCAGGGCCGACGCGCCGTCGCCGGCGACGGTCACCTCGAAACCCTCGCCGGTGAGGAACTTCTCGAGCAGCGCGGCGTTGTCGGCGTCGTCTTCAACGACGAGGATCTTTGTCACGAGGGGTCCTTCGCGCCTTTCGAAACGCTCTGATTAAGTTCTCGTCGACATCGGGCATTCGGCATGCTGCCCATTCTACGGATAATGTCGGCGAATCTCGGTTGTCACGCAGGATTTCTTCATCGACACCGCGGCGCCGAGCGAGGTGGCGGTGCCACTTGTCGACCGGCTTCGGCTGTGGCGTTGGACCGACAAGTTGTGGCGACGTTCCGCCAATCCTGCGAGGCCCTTCACTATGCTTTTCTCGTGAATGGCTGCCCTTTCGAGGTGGCGGGTACTCGGGTCCAGAGCGGAGAAGGTGGTCAGTGGGTAATTCAATCGGTCGTCGTTACCGGTACGGCTCGAGTTTCGTGGACCAGGAATCCGGCGTCCGGTTCGAGGGCCACCACCCGTTGGAGCGACCCGACCTCTGGAAGATCTACCTGAACGAGGCTGAGGGCCAGTACCGCAGCCACGGCTTCGAGGGGACCCTGCGCCGCCAGGAGCTCGAGGACGGCAACGGCGTCCCCCTGTTCTTCCTCGGATTCAATCCCGAGGGCGAACCGGTGGCCGGGGTCAGGTTCCACGGACCCTTCGAGAGCAGCCACCAGTTCTACATCCTCGAGGAGATGGCCGATTCGCCCGAGATCGAGGACATTCGCCGCTTGATCGAGGGCGAGATACGCCTCGGCGCGCTCGAGGTCAAGGGTGCGTGGTCCAAGGGCGCCTCGGTCGTGGGGGCGCGACTCATCGCCGCGATCTCGCGTTCGGTCACCCACGCCATGAATTGGCTGGGGTCCGAGTTTGCCATCGCGGCCGTGTCCGACACCCTCTTGCCAATCGGTGGTCCCGCCGGCGCGGTGATGGTCGGCACGTGCTCGGTGCCCTACCCCGACGAGCGCTACCGGACCATCGCGGTCGAGTTCCACCGCGCCCGTTCGCCCGAGATCGTCTCGCCTCCCCACCAGCAGGCGCTGCGTCGAGAGGCGGAGGAGCTGCTGCGCGGGCCCACTCGACTCGGTCTCAGCCCCGTCGAGCCCGCGTCGACTCGCACCCGGGCCTGTCGACCCCTCGTGCTCGACGTGGGGGGCCGCGCCCATCGCGAGGTCCTTCGCGTACTGCGCGAAGACTCGTCGCTGCACGTCATCGACCGTCTGGCCGAGCAGCGCGAACAGCTCTCCGAGATCATCCCGCCCCCGACCACGGCGCTGACCGACGAAGGCTCGAGATGGGTCTACTACCCGTGGCGCCGCGCGGCGGTGCGGTTGCTCGGTCCGCGTTCGTTCACGACGCTGCGTCTCGACCGCAACCGCAACAAGCTGACCCGCGCCGAACAGGCCCGCCAGCGCTCGCTGCGCATCGGCGTCGTGGGGCTGAGCGCCGGCCACTCCATCGCCCACGTGATCGCGATGGAGGGCCTCGCGGGCGAGATCCGCCTCGCCGACTTCGACACCCTGGAGCTGTCGAACCTCAACCGGATTCCCGCCAGCGTGCTCGACCTCGGCATCAACAAGGCCGTCGTGGCCGCACGACGCATCGCCGAGATCGACCCCTACCTGCGCGTCGTGGTCGAACCCGAGGGGATCCGCGCCGAGAACCTCGGCGCGTTCCTCGACGGACTCGACCTCGTGATCGAAGAGTGCGACTCGCTCGACGTGAAGTTCCTGGTGCGCGAGGCCGCGCGCGACCGGCGGATCCCGGTGCTGATGGAGACGAGCGACCGCGGGGTGCTCGACGTGGAGCGCTTCGACCTCGAGCCGGACCGGCCGATCTTCCACGGCCTGCTCGGGGAAATGGACTCGACGAAGCTGGCGGGATTGACCCTGGCCGAGAAGGGTCCCTACGTGATCCGCCTGATCGGCGCGCGCGAAGCGTCCTCGCGCGGAGCGGCGTCGCTGCTCGAGGTCGGCCAGACGATCACCGGATGGCCCCAGCTCGGCAGTGAGGTCACCCTCGGCGCCGCGACGGTGGCCGCGGCCGTGCGTCGGATCGGCCTGGCGGGGGAGTTGCCGTCGGGTCGCGTGCGCTTCGACGTCGAGGAGATCCTCTCGGCCCTCGGGCCGGTCGAGGTGAACCTCGAGGCCGAGGCCGACCTGTTCACGCCGGCGCCCGAGGACCCGCCGCTCGTGAGTGACGACCCGATCGAGATGATCGTCGACGCCGCGCGCCGGGCCCCCTCGGGCGGCAACGTCCAGCCGTGGCGCTTCGAAGCCGACACCAAGGAGATCCGGTTCTTCATGAACCCGGACCGCTCGTCGACGATGGACGTCGCGCACCGCGCCACGTACGTCGGCGTCGGCGCGGCGCTGTTCAACGCCCGCGTCCAGGCCGCGAAGATGAAGGTCCTCGGGCTGGTGAAGCTCTTCCCCGAAGGCCGCCCCTCGCACCTCGTCGCCTCCATGCAGTTGGGCAAGGACGGCGACGTGGGGATCGCGCCACTGAGCGCCTACCTCTACTCGCGCGCGTCGAACCGCCGGATGGGCCAGCCGGCGCCGGTCGCCCCGGAGACGGTGCAGGCGCTGATGCGCGGCGTCGAGCGCGAGGGCGCGCAGCTGCGCTTCGTCACCGATCGCCCCCGCCTCGACGCCGGGGCGAACATCCTCGCCGCGTCCGATCGCCTGCGCTTCCTGCTGCCGACCGTGCACCAAGAGATGCTGTCGGAGATCCGCTGGCCCGGGCGCGACGCCCTCGACGAGGGCCTCGACGTGCGAACCCTGGAGATGGACCCGGGCGGCTACGCGGCGATGGACCTGCTGAGCCGACCCGACGTGATGGGACACCTGGCCGACTGGCGCGCGGGCGAGGCGCTCGGGATGCGCATGAAGGCCTCGATCATGACCAGCTCGGCGCTGGCGGTGGTGACGGTGCCGCGGGCCGAGCCCATGTGGTACGTGCGCGGCGGCGCTGCGATGGAGCGGTTCTGGCTGAGCTGTGAGATGCACGGCCTGGCGGTGCAGCCGGCTTCGCCCGTGTTCCTCTACGCCGTGGACGAGGCGGACCTGCTGACGCTCTCGGGCGAGCGCTACCTCGACGAGATGCACCAACTGCACGAGCGGTTCAACGACTACTGGGGGATCGGGGACGGGGAGACCGCAGTAATGGTGTTCCGGGTGTTCCAGGCGCCCGCGCCCTCGGTCCACAGCATCCGACTGCCCCTGTCGCACGTGCTGAGCCGCGATCCGGGCTCGAGCGAGCCGACAGTGCCCCTTTCCGTTGACAATCGGTGATTCTCGCCTGAAGTCACGGAGAAAATGGGGGGTTTACTCCGAACTACCTTTGTGTAATAATTGGCATTCTGTAAACAAAACATCAAAGGTTGCGCCCGAAAGCCCAACCCTTGGTGTAGGGCTTTTGTCGGCAAAGGTTGAATTCCCATGGACAGTCTCGCGCACTTGAATTTCAAACGGGCTGGAGAAGAGACCCGTCTCGTCGTCGAGACCCTCTTGCAGGTCGTCCCGGGCACCCAGATCGTGGCCGTGGTGAACAACACGAACAAGCCGATCCCCGGTTTCGATCTCGAACCGCTGGTGGGCCAGGACGCCGAGACCGCCTACGCGCGGATCAGCGAGAAGGTGCGGGTCCAACTGGCCGGCGAGACCCCGATGGGGTCGTTCTCGACGATCGTGCTGGGCGTGGAGTGGGGTGTCCTCGTGGACCCCATCACGGTGGAGAACGGCGATATCGTCGGGGCCCTCGTGGTCGCGCGCCATGGTCGGACCTGGTCGGCGCGCGAGCGCTCGTTGACCAACGCCTTTGGCAGTCTCTTGAGCCACGTGGCGACCCTGGCGACGCGCGAGGATCTCCTGCTGCACCAGCGCCGCTTGGACGAGCTGGTCGCGCAGGTGGCCGAGCGCCTGATGTCCACGTCGGCCGAGACCCGCCAGGAGGTCCTCGACTGGGTCTGCCTGGTGCTGGCCGAATTCCTCGGCGCCGACGTCGCGTTCATCCGTCGCAACGAGCCCTCGAGGGGGCTGACCATCCTCGAGGCGGAGTGGCCGATCCGCGAGGACAAGCCCGACCCCGACCCGCTCGGAGAGGTCTCCTTCGACGCCGACCCCATCTGGATGGCGATGCGCGACCTGCGCGGTCCGTACCTCACCGGCGGCGAGGACGTGACCGAGGACTACCTCGAGCGCACGAAGGAGGGAAACGCCGGCGTCCCGGCGGTCGCTGGTGCCGCGGTGCCGCTGCTGCTGGGCGACACGACGTGGGGCGTCCTCGGATTCCTCCACTTCAACCTCCACTCCTGGGTGCCCGCGGAGATCAACGCGCTGCAGGCCGTCGCGTCCATGCTCGTGCAGCTCCAGGCGCGCATCGACGCCGAGGAGCGCACCAGGTACAACGCGAACCACGACGAACTCACGGGATTGCCCAACCGCCGCGCCCTGATCGCCGAGCTGAAGAGCCGCCTCGACGCGCGGCGCAAGACCGCGGTCATGGTCATCGACCTGGACCGTTTCAAGGTCATGAACGACTTCCTGGGCCACGGCAGCGGTGACCGGCTGCTCATCACCATCGCCGACCGCATCCGCACCAGCATCCGCAGCAACGATTTCGCCGCCCGACTCGGCGGCGACGAGTTCGTCTTCATCGTTGACAGGGCCAACAGCGAGATGGAGGTGCTGGCCACGGCCTACCGGATCCTCGACGTCATCTCCCAGCCCGTCGCCATCTTCGGCCAGGAGGTCAGCCACACCGCGTCGATCGGCATCGCGCTGGCCGAACCCGGTCAGCAGAGCGGACTCGACCTGCTCGGATTCGCCGACGTCGCGATGTACGCCGCCAAGGCCCGCGGACGCAACCAGGCGGTGGTCTTCGACCGCGAGCTGCGCGAAGAGGTCAACGAGCGTTCGCGCACCGAACTCATGCTGCGCGAGGCCATCGATCTCGGTGGTCTGCGCCTCCACTTCCAGCCCGAGGTGGACCTCCGCACCGGACGGGTCCTCGCCGCCGAGGCGCTCGTGCGCTGGGATCACCCGACCCGCGGGCTGCTCGCGGCCTCGGAGTTCATCAAGGTCGCCGAGGAGACCGGCCTCGTCACCGAGATCGGACGCTGGGTCTTCGCCGAGGCCTGTCGTCAGCTGGGGGTCTGGCAGCGCCAGTTCCGCGACCTGCCGCTGATCGTGCGCATCAACATGTCCCCGGCCGACTTCAAGATGGGCGACCTCGTCGAGTTCGTCGAGCGATGCCTGCGCGAGAACAACGTCCCGGGCAACCGCCTCTGCATCGAGATCACCGAGTGGGTGCTGGCCGACGAGCCCGAGCGGATCGCCAGGATCCTCAAGGGCTTCCAGGCCTTGGGCCTGGAGGTCGCCCTCGACGACTTCGGCACCGGCTTCGCCTCGATGACCCAGTTGAAGGATATTCCGGTCAATCTCTTGAAGCTCGACATGAGCTTCGTGCGCGGCATCACGACCGACAGTTACGACCGAGCCATCGTCGAGTCGATCATCCGACTGGGCGACGCGCTGAACCTGGGCGTCATCGCCGAGGGTATCGAGTCGCCGGTGATCGTCGAGAAGCTCCTCGAGCTGGGTTGCCACCGTGGCCAGGGGTACCTCATCTCGCGGCCGGTCCCGGCGGCGGAACTCGCGTCGATGCTCGCTCGGGGTGCGGTTGCGGATTCGGTCTTGCGCCCGGAGAGAAGCGCGGCGCAAGAACTGGCAGACTTACAGCTGTGAGTTCGAAACACGACCTGGTCGCCGACCAATCGCGCCATAAGGGCGAACCCGAGCCCGAGCACGCACCCGAGCCCGAAGCGACGCTGAACTCGATTCACGTCGTCGCCGACGGCGACGATTTCACGTCGCGGGCCTACGAGCCGTGGCTCTTCGAGACGATGCTGAAGGAGTTGACCGAGAAGGAACTCGGCGTCGGCTTCATCTACTCGGTTCTCGATCTCTTCGCCGAGCGCCACGGCCTCACCGACGCGGTCGTCGTGCTGGTGCACGAATCGTTCGGCACCCAGATGTTCCGCCTCGGCGGTCAGCCGATCACGCCCGAGATCGCCGCCAAGCTCGGCTCGGAGCCCGGTGTGTACTGCGAGCCGGATATGGTGCCGGCCGTCGAGTGCGACGCCATCCGCACCGCCTGCCAGCTCTCGTTGTCGCTGCACCTGGCGCGCTTCAGCGCGGCCCACGATCCGCTGACCAACATCGCCAACCGGCGCAGTTTCGACGAGGCGCTCGACGTCGCCGCGGCGCGCAGCTCCCGCTACGGCTGGGCCTTCACGCTCGTGCTGGTCGACCTCAACAACTTCAAGGCCGTCAACGATCGCTCGGGCCACGAGTTCGGCGACAACCTGCTGCGCCAGTTCGGCTTCGCGCTTCGCCAGGCCGTTCGCCAGGGCGACGTGGCCGCCCGCGTCGGGGGCGACGAGTTCGCCGTCATCCTCGCCAATGCCGAAGGACACGAATCGTCGGGCTTCACCGAGCGCCTGCGCGGCCACCTCACCTCGGTGGGCAACATGGTGGAGTTCACCATCGGGACCTCGACCTCGCCGCGCGACTCCACCGACCCGGCCGAGCTCCTTCGAATCGCCGACGGTCGGCTCTATGAGAAGAAGGGCAGCCGAAGCTCATGATGTCTCGAACCGAAGAGGACTTTGAACTCGAACTGCGGTCGCTGCCGGGCGTGCTGAACGTGGGCAAGACCCACCGCGAGAACGGTGACGTCGACGTGGTCACCCTGGTCGTCAACAGCAAGGACCCCGCGGCCACGCGCAGTGCGGCCACCCAGATCGCCAGCCTCTACTACCCCGAGGCGGCCGTCGTCGTCGAGGACGCCAACCACGCCCTCGCCTCGCAGCGCAGTGAGGGCCCCCGCGTCGCCCTGGTGCGGGCGGACTACGACAGGAACGACGGCTTCTGCGAGGTGCAGCTCTCCTTCGACGGCCGGATCGGGATCGGCCGCGCCGGCAGCGGACCGCTGATCGGCGGCGCCGAGGCCACCCTCGCCGCCCTGCGCGACCTCGGCTACGACGTGCCCTTCTCGCTCATGACCGTCACCAACGTCACCAACGGCCGTGACTGGCCGGTCATCGTGACCCTGCGCTCGCTCTCGAACGACGCCGACCGGTTCGGCATCGCCAAGACCGACGACGACCTGGTCTCGGCGGTGCGAGCGACGCTCGACTCGCTGAACCGGTTCCTCTCCACCCTCGAGGGGCGTCGCTAGACCCGTTGCGTTGGACGGCGGTGCCCGGTAGCGGCGCTTTCCCCGCGGCGCGACGGTGCCGCCGATGCCGACCACGTAGTGATCCACGCCCTGGCGCCGTCTGGCTGGCCTGCCGGTCCACGGGCGGCGAACCACCTCCGGCCCCTTGGCACGGAGACGCAGCCCCGTCGCCAGCGGCTAGACGGCCTCGTAGGTGCGCGCGCGCAGTTCGGCGATGCCCGCGGTCCCCAGTGTCCCGCCGAGGGCCGCGGCGATGCCGGCCCCGGCGAGGGCGCCGTCGCGCGGCAGCACGAGCAGGGCGTCGAGGGCGCCGCGCGCGACGACGAGGCCCTGGACCCGGGTCTCGCGCGCCGCCTTGCGGATCGCGTCGACGTCGACGGTGCGCGCCAGCTTGACGACGGGATTGCGGTACTGCGTGCGGCGGAACGACCGCAGGTCGCGAATCATCTGGTACGAGTCGCGCCCGACTCGCACCGACGAGCCGGTGATGTCGTCCCAGGTCACGTTGATCGGGGCGACGCCCAGGCCCAGCTGGTCGGCGAGGTAGAGCATCTCGGCGTCGTAGATGAACCGGTCGTAGAAGCCGAGCAGGCTCAGCAGGCGGGCCGGTCCGAGCTGGAAGCCCTTGCAGCCGCACTGGGTGTCGCGCAACGTGGTGCCGGTGTAGTGGCGCACGAGCCGGTTGAAGACCTTGCCGGCGAGCGTGCGCAACAGCGAGTCGTAGTCGATGGCGCCCTCGTTGACCCGAGATCCGGGGACGAGGGGGCTGCGCGAGAGCGCGGCGACGATCTCGGGGAAGTGGCGCGGGCGGATCGACATGTCGGCGTCGGTCGCGATCACGTACTTGCCCTGGGCGACCGAGATGCCGAGCTTCACGGCGGCGCCCTTGCCCCTGTTGACGGGCTGCTGGACGAAGAGGGTGTGGGGAAGGTGGCCGTAGACGTCGTGGGCCACGTGCATGGTGTCGTCGCTCGAGCCGTCGTCGACGACGATCACCTCGGTCTGGTCGGGGTCCAACTCCTCGAGCACCGGGCGAAGGCGCTCGAATCCGGCCGCGAGGCGCAGGGACTCGTTGTAGGCGGGGATGACGATCGAGGTGGTGACGGTCAAGATCCTCTATCTATGGGTGGAGCGCCGATGAATCCAAAGGCAAAGTATCGCATGTTGCCAGAATCCGGCGGTCGCTTCGAATGCGTCCGGTGGCGACCGGGCTGAGCGCAGGACCGTCCCAACCCCCGGAGTGGTGGTCGGCGACTACTGGATCGACTTCACGTACGAGCCCTCTGGGAAGGGCTCCAGCGGTCCCAGTCTTGGACAAGTTCTGTGAGTTTCCTTACCTCGGGGTGATCGACGGACTTGTCTCAGAATCGGCCGCCGATGGGACCGCATGGCACGATTCTGCAGCAATTGCTGCACAAATCAGAGGATGAGCGTCGAGCGGGCACGGAATGGGACTTTTGTCCCTTGACCAGCGGACTTGGCGGGGGTCGGTTTCTGAGTCTGCGACCGAAGTTGGGCTGGCATTGTGATTGCGTAGTTGCTATGTTGATGCAAATTTGATTGCCAGTCGCGCAGGACTCAGGGCATCCAGGCGGCGGTCCATTGCGGAGGGATTTTGTGCGGGGTCGTTGGTCGAGATTCGTAGGGAGCTATTAGCCGTGGTCCGCAAGGTGCACGGCCACACACCGGGGCACTGTCGCGGGCGAGCGCTTGTTCGTGTGGTCGTGGTGGCAGCCGTCTGCCTGGCACCATTGACCGCCGTCGCAGTGACGTCAAGCTCCGCCGCACCTGGGGACTCGGGAATGACGATCGTCATGTCGGGTGGACTCCATCTGAGTGGCTCGAGTGGGGCGTACACCGACAACTTCGCGTACGGCACCGTCTATTCGATGCCCAGCGTGAGCGATGGTGTCAGTGGCGACACCTTCAGCTACTCGATGGGCGCGAGTCCGAATTCGGCGGGCTGTCTCATCAATTCGAACGGCACGGGCTTCAACTACGCCAGTGTCGGGCAGTGCGTGATTCATGTCACGTCCAATGGCGGAACCGACCCCGATCATGATGGCGACACTGATGGGACGATCACGGGTACCTTGACGCTGACTGTGAACCAAGCGACTGCTCCGGTGGTCGTGACGGCAAGTTCGGCGGCATTGGTCTTCGACGCACCGGTGCCGGCGATCCACCCGATCTATTCGAACCTTGCCAACGGCGACACCTCCATTGCTGGCGTCAACTGCACTACCAACTACGTCCAAGGCGCTTCGGTGAGCGGCAGTTACAGCACCACATGTGCGGGACCGACTTCGACGTCGAATTACGCGACGATCAACTACGTCGCCGGCGCTGTCACGTTGAGCAAAGCCAACCAGACCGTCTCGTTCATCTCGACAGCACCGAGTTCGGCCATCTATCAGGGGACGACCTACACACCGAGTGCCACCGCAACGAGCAGTCTCGCCGCCACGATCACCGTCGACGCCACCAGCTCGAGCGTCTGTTCGATCAGTGCCGGCGTCGTCTCGTTCATCGGTGTCGGTAGCTGCGTCCTCGACGCCAACCAGGCCGGCAACACCAACTTCAACGCCGCCGCCCAGGTCCAGCAGTCCTTCAATGTCGGCCAAGCCGACCAGGCGACGCTGACGCTCACCTCGACGAGCGGCACCTTCGGCACCGGGCTCACGCTCACCTACAGCGGCGGCTCGGGCACCGGCGCGGTCACCTACGGCGTCGCCA
>JADGOJ010000139.1 GCA_017883045.1 Acidimicrobiales bacterium | reverse complement strand
CGCGACCCAGAGCGTCGCCACGCCCGCCACGGTGAGCGCCACCTGGACTCTCGCCTCATCCGTGAAGTGGCAGACGATCGGACTGTCCTTGTCGGGCACCTAAACCTGCGGCTTCAGCGAACACCGACGACACCGCTCACTCAACTACTTCGCACCACGTGAACCCAACGCTCTTTGACAGTTGCGAAACGGAACCGTTTTCGCGCAAACCTGAACACGAAAACGGGAGATGCGCTTCGTGGCGGAGGTGACGCGACTATGTTCGAACCCCTTGGTGGAGCCGGGTTTTGCAGAGTTCATGTTTGATGGGCCATCTTGCGACCGTTGATCTGGGTCAGGACAAGACCCTATGGTACAATAAATGGTACGTATAGGAGAAGGACGGGAAAATGTCAATCACTGCCAGTGAAGCCCGAAAGCGGCTGTTCCCACTCATCGAACAGGTCAATGACAACCGCGAGCCAGTCGAGATCACCTCGAAGCGGGGCGATGCGGTCTTGCTCTCTCGAGCAGACTTTGACGCGCTCAATGAGACCGCCCTTCTCCTGCGATCTCCGGCTAATGCCCGCCGCTTACTGGAGAGTCTGGCTCAGGCCCAAAGTGGCAAACGCGAAACCCACGTGCTCGACTAGTGCGATTGGTATTCACCCCGCACGGGTGGGACGACTACTGCTTCTGGCAGAGTCAGGACAGGGCCATGCTGAAGCGACTGAATCGATTGCTCAATGAAGTCCTGCGTGACCCATTCGAAGGAATCGGGAAACCTGAGCCGCTGCGCCATGTACTCGCCGGATGTTGGTCTCGGCGAATCGATGAAGAGCATCGACTTGTCTACCTCGTCGATGGTGATGGCATCGTGGTGCTACAAGCCCGCTATCACTACGAGGCCTAGACCGCCGTCTGTTTGTTGTACATCTAACAACTCGGTGGAGGTGATGGGATTCGAACCCACTGCCTCTACATTGCGAACGTAGCGCTCTACCAATTGAGCTACACCCCCGAAGAGGTAACCACTTTAGCCCAGGGCGCGGCGGGACTGCGATTCGCGCTGCCAGCGAATGTCGCTGTCAGGATCGTAGAAGTCCGACTCGAACTCGTCCTCGTGGCGTGGCGGGTACTCGTCGTACAGGGGCTGGATCGTGGCCAGCGAACGGCGCTGGGGCAGGTGCAGCGGCAGGGACGACTCGTGGAGATAGCCCTGGCTGACGGCGTAGAGCGCCAGGGCCACGAAGACGACGACGCCGACCCACGCCACGAGTGCGAGGTCCATGATCAACGAGTAGCTCGACACGAAGGCGATGATCGTCAGCGCGACCGCACTCAGCACCAGACGCCCGAACATCATCTTGCGCTGGGCCTTCATCGAGCGACGGCGCACGCGCGGCTCGTACTGCTGGCGGACGCTCGGCCCGCTCGGCACCGCCGAGTACGCCGCGGCGTAGCGGTTCCTGGGCGCCTCGCGGCGCGCCGACGGTTCGTCATCGTAGTCGTAGTCCTCGCTCCACTCGTCCCACGAATTGCGTGATTCCAGTGAGCGGTACGTGTCGTCGGCGTGAACGACGGTCAGGCGCGGCTTATGGTTCGGGCCCCCGAGGGCCGACTCGCGCTCGTCGGGCTGCTCGAGGCGGTGGGCCGGCGGCACCGTGTACCTCTGCCGGCTCAGGACCTGGTGCTCGGCGTGGAACGATTCGATCGACCGCTCGGCCCCGTTGTCACGGATTCGTCGCACCACCGTTGGCGCGAGCAGCGCCACCCAGAAGAGGGCGAGGATTATTAGGAGCATCCGACACACCCCGGGACACGCCATGTTGACATTGCTGCCCAAGATACAGGGGTATCTACTCTTATTGGTGGATGTCAGGCCTCATGGAGGCCGCATTCCTCTTTGTCGGCACCGACCCATCGACCCGACCTTCGATCACCGACGACGAGCGGCTTCTCGGTCATCGCGGCGCAGCCAATCGACGCGTAGCCCTCGGCCCAGAGCGGGTGCTCGGGCAGGCCGTTCGACGAGAGGTAGTACGCGACGTCGTCGTCGCTCCACCTGGCCAACGGGTTGACCTTGACCAGCTCGAATTTCTCGTCCCACATCAGGATTTTCATGTTCGCGCGCGTCGGCGCGTCAACTCGCTTCACCGACGTGATCCACGCCGAGCGTCCCGCGAGCGCGCGCCCGAGCGGCTCGACCTTGCGAAGTTCGCAGCAGCGCTCGGTGCCGCACGGCCAGTCCCTGGCTTCGGGGCCCGGGGCGGTGCGCGTCATGTTCAGCGACCACTCGCGCTCGATCCTCGCAGCGAACTCCAGCGTCTCGGCGAAGTGGCCCTGGGTGTCGAGGAAGATGATCTCGGTGGACGGTCGGATTTGGTGGACCATGTGCAGGAGGGCCACGTCCTCGAAGGAGCAGGCCATCGCGACGTCGTCGTCGAAGTGCTCGAAGGTCCAGGTCAGGATCTCAATTGGCGTCAGACGCTCGAAGCGGTCGCTGATCGATTCGAGCTGGTGGAGCAGTGCGTGGGTGGGCGTGATCGAGGCCATTGCAGGTGAAGTCTAACATTCTCCAGTGGTTTAGTAGGATACTAGGAGAGCCCCCGGCATACCATGACAACGACACCCTTGCGCACCTCCCCGACCACCGACCACCTCGACCTGCTCGAGTCCCACGCCATCTTCATCCTCCGCGAGGTCGTGGCCGAGTGCGAGCGGCCCGTGCTGCTCTTCTCGGGCGGCAAGGACTCGGCGGTCCTGTTGCATCTGGCGGTGAAGGCGTTCGCACCCCAGCAGCTCCCCTTCCCGGTCATGCACATCGACACCGGCCAGAACTTCCCCGAGGTCCTCGAGTTCCGCGACGCCACCGTCGAGCGAGTCGGTGCTCGGCTCGTGGTCGCCAAGGTCCAGGACACCATCGACCAGGGCAAGGTCGTCGACCCCGGACTGCTCGGCTCGCGCAACCGGCTCCAAACCGTCACGCTGCTCGACGCGATCAACGACAACAAATTCGACGCCGCATTCGGCGGTGCGCGGCGTGACGAGGACAAGGCCCGCGCCAAGGAGAGGATCCTCTCGTTCCGCGACACCTTCGGGCAGTGGGACCCACGTCAGCAGCGCCCCGAGCTCTGGCAGCTCTACCAGGGCAAGGTGAACCCCGGCGAGCACGTCCGGGCCTTCCCCCTGTCGGACTGGACCGAACTCGACATCTGGCAGTACATCGAGCGCGAGGAGATGGCGCTGCCGTCGATCTACTTCGCCCACGAGCGCGACGT
>JADGOJ010000138.1 GCA_017883045.1 Acidimicrobiales bacterium | reverse complement strand
GTGACGGACGCTGGGCCTGGTCCTCTGGCCACTACCGCCACGGCGTCACTCTGGCCCCCTTGGCCGCACGCGATGCCCTCAAGTTCGCCGAAGGTCTTGAGTGATCCGCGTGAACGGCAGAGAACAGGCCGGCCTCGACGAGACGGTCGAGGCGATGCTCCAACGCCTGTCGATCGATCCCCGAGGGATCGCGGTGGCCATTGACGGCGAAGTCGTGCGGCGCTCGGCGTGGTCGAGCACGCTGGTCCCCGATGGCTGCGCCGTGGAGATCGTCACGGCCGTGGCCGGCGGCTGAGAGGAGAGACAATGGCGGTTGATGAACTACTGGAGGCGCTCGACAAGCGAATCCTCGAGGCGCTGAAGGCCAAGGCGACCGGCGAGACCATCGCCTTCCTCTGCGAGGCCCGCGCGTGGCTCACGCATCCCGAACAGCCGCACGGCGGCCATCGCCTCTCGAGCTGACGGGGCGCAGCGACTAAGATTGCCCCTTCACGGGCTGTGGCTTAGTTTGGTCTAGAGCGCTCGGCTGGGGGCCGAGAGATCGGGAGTTCAAATCTCCCCAGCCCGACCAGCTTCAGCCTCGGCCTTCTCGACGAACTCGCCCAGTATTCGTCGGAACTCCAGCGTCGTCTTGTCGGCCCTGGTGTGGACCTCGGCCGTGACGTCGAGGGGCATCTCGAGGCGCTCGTACCTCGACTGGATGCGCAGGTCCTCCTCGATGACCGCCACCTCGAAGTCGATGGCCTCTCGCATCCGCTGCGCGGATCCGCCCAGGTCGTTTCGCCACAGTGACGAGTAGATCCGGACCGTCTCGTCATCCTCAGGTGTCAAGAAGAACCCGATGACGTTGACTCCGCCGGCGTCGAGGAACTCGATCTCGAGCTCCAGGTGGAACGGTGCGCTGTAGCGATACGTCAGTCGGCGCCGCTGGATGAGAGGGCGCTCTCCCGAGGCGACGCCCGGATCCTCACGGTTGGCGAACTCGTGCTCGTAGGTCGCCGAGAATCCGAACTCGCCCCGCTCGACGGTGTAACTCGGCACCTCTCGTGCCTCGTCGGCCCCGAACGTGCCGTCGTGCACGAAGGGGAAGTGCGCCACGTCCAAGAAGTTGTCTGCGAGCAGGGCCGCGCTCCCCCTCGTCCTCAGCACCGGGAGGTCGCCCACCAGGAACGCAGGGTCGTTGGCGGCCTGAAGGGTCGGTGCAGTGGTTAGCGGAGCCTCGATCGCGACGAACACCATGCCGTGGTCCAGGGCCACCGCGGCCGGTGCGCGCAGTTGAGCCCGTGGCGGGATCGTCGCACCCGGTCCGAGGGCCGGGATCTCGATGCAGCGGCCGGCGGCGTCGTAGAGCCACCCGTGATAGCCGCAGCGGACCCCTTCGCCTTCGCAGACGCCGAGCGACAGCGGTGCGAGCCGGTGGGGACAACGGTCCTCGAACACCCTCACGTCGCCGTCGGGTCCCTTCCACGCCACCCACTGCTCGCCGAGGAGTCTGAAGGCCGTCGGATTCGCCGAGACCTCCGAGATACGACAGAGTGGTTGCCAGCCCTGCCGGAGGCTGGGATGGGTGTTCGTCAGTGTCACGGTCATGGACGTCAATCTATCTTCGCGAACGCCCTTCGATCAGCACGTGCCTGATGTCACCAACCCGCCTGCGAGGTCGCGGGCGGGTTGGTGCAGGCACATGTGATCAAGCTGGATCAGTCCGATCGAGCTACTGGCTCCTCGTCGTCAACTGCGCGGCTGCGAGGTTCACGGTGGTCACGTAGGCGCGCCCGGCGTGAAGGGGCAAGCGGGACGTCAGGTACTTGACGACGACCGTGGCGCGACTCCTGGCGAGTGCCAGATTGCCCTTCGCGAAACCGGTGACGATGACCGTCGACTTCACGGTCAATTTGCCCGCCAGGACGCGAATCGCCTTCATCGCGAGGCCGCTGAGACGACTACTGTTCGCTGCGAAGGTGACCCTGAGCACACCCGGCTTTGGCAGACGGGAGATTCCGATCGCCGTCGGCGACGATGATGTCGACGCGTACGTCGCATCGCCGGCCTTGGTGGCGGTCACGATGCACGTGCCGAGACTCGAGTACGTCAGTGTCGAGCCGCTGAGCGCACAACCTTTGGCGGATCCGCCGGTCACTGCGAACGTAAGTGCACCCGACCCCGAGCCACCCGTGGCAGCCAACGTGAGTGACCGACCCCACGTGGCCTTGATCGTGGTGATGCTGAGGGCAGCCTGAGAATTGAACATCACGATTCCTGTCGCATCGACGATCGTGAAGGAGCCACCAGCGAACTGCAGCGTGTACGAGGTGCCAGCGACCCCGGTGAGGGTCAGTCCGCTGAACGTTGCCACGCCGGCGACGAAGTTGGCGGTCGATCCCGCGGTGATTGCTCCGCCCGCGCCCGCGTTGATCGAGGCAGTCGCCGCACCGGTGTTCAGCGTGGTGATCACGTTGCCGCCCGAGTCCTCCACCTTCACGACCGGCTGCTGGACCAACGCCAGGCCGCTTGTCGCCGTGTGACTCGGCTCGGTCGTTATGACGATCTTCGCTGCGGTGCCCGCCGCAAGCGTGACGGGCAAGGAGACGGCCGGCACGAGGGAGCCATCACTGAAGGTCAGCGTGTACGTGCCGACCGTCGCGTTGAGCGCAAGTCCGGCGAAGCTGGCCACGCCGTTGACCACGGCGATCGAGCCGTTGGTGACCGAGACACCACCTGAGGTGATGGCCGCGGTCACGGTCGACGCATCGGCCACCACCACGTTGTTGCTCGCGTCCTCGACCTTCACCACGGGCTGCGGGGCCAGGGCCAAACCGCTGACGCCGGCAATGGAGGGCTGCGTCGTGATCGCGAGGTGAGTCGCGGGTCCTGAGAGCGTGATGGGCAATGAAGGCGCCGAAGTGAATGACGCGCCCGTGAAGCTCAACGTGTACACGTTCGCCGATGGTCCCGTGAGGGTCAGACCACTAAAGGTGGCCACACCGGAAGTGAACGTGCCCGAAGTCGCCCCCAGGATGCTGCCCCCCGTTCCCGATTGGATGGCGGCCGTCGCGGTGCCGGTGACGACGCTGGTGACCACGTTGCCGCCCGTGTCCTCCACCTTCACGACGGGCTGGCGAATCAAGGGGACACCCGTGACCTCGCCGCTGGAGGGCTGGGTCGTGATGACCAACTGCGCCGCAGCACCCGCGCTCACCAGAATCGACGTCGAGACCTTCGGCGGCAGACCCGGTGAACTGAAGGTCAGGGTGTAGGAGCCCGCCAGCGCGGTGAGCGCAAGTCCACTGAAGGTCGCAACGCCGCTACTGGCCGTGGCCGTCGCGATCGCCACCGG
>JADGOJ010000137.1 GCA_017883045.1 Acidimicrobiales bacterium | reverse complement strand
CCTGGCCCTCGTGCCGCGCGTGGTCGAGGGGTTGCGCGCCGCGGGCGTCGAGGCGAAGGTCGTCGTCGGGGGCATCGTGCCCGACGAGGACGCCGAACTGCTCCGGACCGGGGGCGTCGCGGCGGTCTACACGCCCAAGGACTACTCGCTCGCAGCGATCATGAGCGACCTGCTCAGGTTGGTCGAGACCGCTAGTTGAGGGGGTCCGGACGGCGCATCGCGAACGGGCCGGCGTTGAACCAGCGCCCGGAGAACCGCCACGCTGGCACCTCGTCCTCGACGATCTCCCGCTCGTCTCGCAGCAACGCCTCGGCCACGGCGATCAGCGCCGCCATCTCCTCGGGAGGCAGCTCGGCCCGCGGCGCGAGGCCGTAGCTCACAGGGGAACGTTCCCGTGCTTGCGCTTGGGCAGTTCCTCGCGCTTGCCGCGCAACAGCTCAAGCGAGCGGCTCAGCACCTGACGGGTCTCGGCGGGGTCGATGACGTCGTCGATGAATCCGCGCTCGGCCGCGATGTAGGGGTTCGAGTTGCGCTGCGAGTACTCGTCGATCAGCGTGGCGCGCAACGCCTCGGGGTCCTCGGCCTCGGCGAGGTCGCGACGGTGCACGATCTCGACGGCGCCGGCGGCGCCCATGACCGCGAGTTCGGCGGTGGGCCATGCGAACGCCAGGTCCGCGCCGATCGACTTCGAGTTCATCACGACGTACGCGCCGCCGTAGGCCTTGCGCGTGATCACACAGATGCGCGGCACCGTCGCCTCACAAAACGCGTAGAGCAGCTTCGCGCCGTGGCGGATGATGCCGCCGTACTCTTGGTCCACCCCGGGCATGAATCCCGGCACGTCGACGAAGGTCACGATCGGCACATTGAACGCGTCGCACGTACGAACGAAGCGCGCGGCCTTCTCACTCGAATCGATGTCGAGCACGCCGGCGAGGATCTGGGGCTGGTTCGCCACGATGCCGATGGTGTGGCCGTCGATGCGCGCGAAGCCGCAGGTGATCTGCTGGGCGTAGGTGGCGTGCACCTCCATGTAGTCGCCGCCGTCGACCACCGAGGTGATGACCTTCTTCATGTCGTAGGGCTGGTTCGGCGACAGGGGCAGGATCTCTCGCAGGTTGTCGCAGAGTCGAGTCGGGCTGTCGCCGGTCATGATGCGCGGCGGCTCTTCCATGTTGTTCGAGGGAAGGAACGACAGGAGGTAGCGCACTTCGTCGAGCACGCTCTTCTCGTCGGGCATCACGAAGTTGGCGACACCGGACTTGGTCGCGTGGGTCTGGGCCCCTCCCAGCTCCTCGAGCGTGACGTCCTCGCCGGTCACCGCCTTGACGACGTCGGGACCGGTGATGAACATGTGGCTCGTGTCCTTCACCATGAAGATGAAGTCGGTCAGGGCCGGCGAGTAGACGGCCCCGCCGGCGCAGGCGCCGAGGACGACCGAGATCTGGGGGACGACCCCCGACGCGCGGGCGTTGCGAAGGAAGATCCCGCCGTAGGCGTTGAGCGCGGCCACGCCCTCTTGGATGCGCGCACCGGCACCGTCGTTGAGGCCGACGATGGGCAATCCCATCGTGGTCGCGAGGTCCATGATCTTCTGGATCTTCTCGCCGTGGGTCTCACCCAGTGCGCCTCCGAAGACGGTGAAGTCCTGGGAGAACACGCAGACCTTGCGGCCGTCGATCTTGCCGAATCCGGTGATGACCCCGTCGGTGTAGGGACGCGACTCCTCGAGGCCCATCCCCGAGGCGACGTGGCGGTTGAGCATGTCGAGCTCTTGGAACGAGTCCTCGTCGAACAGGTACTCGATGCGATCACGGGCGGTCATCTTGCCTTTGGCCTGATGACGCTCGATCGCCTTCGCTCCACCCGCGACGCGGGCCTCGGCCTTTCGAGCGGCGAGTTCGGCGAGACCTTCTGCCATTGAATGCTCCATGAGTAGCAAGGCTACCCAAGTGGGCGCCGAGCGGCTTGGCCGGAACCATGGACGGACCGGCGACGCGTCAATCGTCGGGCGTTCCTTAGCGTTACCCGCAAGTAGCGCTTCGCACGCGCGACCCGTGGCGTCCCTAGTTCGGGTCCTGCACGAGTTCGATCAAGGTGCCGAACGACGTCTTGGGGTGAACGAAGGCGACGGTGGTGCCCCGCGAACCCGGGCGCGGCGACTCGTCGATCACGCGCCCGCCGCTCGCCTTCACTGCGTCGAGGGCACGCGCGCAGTCCGCGACGCGATAGCCGACGTGGTGCAGGCCCTCGCCCCGGTTCGCCAGGTACTTGGCGACGGGTGAGTCGTCACGCGTCGGGGTGAGCAGTTGGATGTACGAGTCGGCGACGCGCAGCAGGGCCTCGGCGACGCCGTCGGATTCCACGATCTCGCGATGTTCAACGGTCGCGCCGAAGACCTCTGCGTACCAGGCGATTGCCGCCTCGAGGTCGTGCACCGCGATGGCGACGTGGTCGATCTCGGTCAGCAACGGTTCCATCCCTACCCCTTGTCGTGTCGTCGAAAGATGCTGAGCCGGTCTTGACCGACGAGCGCGCGCAGTTCGGGGTTGGTGACACCCAGCCCCTCGTTCGGAGCCACGCAGAGGATGCCAATCTTGCCCTCGTGATGGTTGTGGTGGACCTCGTAGGCCGCCTCGCCCGTCTCGTCGAGGGGGAAGACCGCCGAGAGCGGCGGGACGACCTTCGCGTCGATGATCGTCTGGTTCGCCGCCCACGCCTCGCGGTAGTTCGAGAAGTGTGAGCCCTTGATGGTCTTGAGCTTCATCCACAAGTGGCGGTTGTCGTACTCGATCATGTAGCCACTCGTCGCGGCGCAGGTGACGATCGTGCCGCCGCGCTTGGCCACGAACACGCTCGCGCCCATGGTCGATCGTCCCGGATGCTCGAAGACGATGTCGGGGTCGTCACCGACCAGGGCGCGGATGTCCTTGCCCAGTCGGCGCCACTCGCTCTCGTCCTGGGTGTGCTCGTCCTTCCAGAACCGGTAGTCCTTCTCGCGACGATTGATGACGTGCTTGCAGCCGAGTTCGACCAACGTCTCGGCCTTCTCCTCGCTCGACACCACGCCGATCGGCGTGCCACCCGAGTTGAGGACGTGCTGGACCGCGAACGAGCCAATGCCGCCCGAGGCGCCCCAGATCAGCACCTTGTCGCCCTGGGTGACCGGCGCACCGTTGCGCGAGACCAGCATGCGGTACGCCGTCGAGTTGCACAGCGCGTTCACCGCGGACTCCTCCCACGTCAGATGGGTCGGCTTGGGCATGAGTTGGTTGGCCTTCACCACGCAGATGTCGGCGAGTCCCCCGAAGTTGGTCTCGAAGCCCCAGATCCGTTGGTTGCC
>JADGOJ010000063.1 GCA_017883045.1 Acidimicrobiales bacterium | reverse complement strand
CCGACGCCGGTGATCGTCCCCCCGGTGCCCACGCCCGCGATGAAGATGTCGACGGTGCCGTCGGTGTCGTTCCAGATCTCCTCGGCCGTCGTGGCGCGGTGGACGGCCGGGTTGGCGGGGTTCTCGAACTGCTGGGGCACGAAGTAGCCACCCTGTTCGGCGATCTCCCTCGCCTTGGCGATCGCCCCGCCCATCCCGTCAGGACCGGGTGTGAGCACCAGCTCGGCGCCGAATCCGCGCAGCAGCATTCGGCGTTCCTTGCTCATCGTCTCGGGCATCGTGAAGATGGCCCGGTACCCTCGCGCGGCGCACACCATCGCCAAGGCGATCCCCGTGTTGCCGCTGGTCGGCTCGACCACGGTGGCGCCGGGCTTCAAGAGCCCCTGCTCCTCGGCGGCGTCGATCATCGAGACGGCGATGCGGTCCTTCACGCTGCCACCGGGGTTGAAGAACTCCAGTTTCGCCAGGACCTGGGCCCCGTTCGCCGGGATGATCTTGCGAAGTCGAACCAGCGGAGTGCCTCCGACCAGCCGGGTGATGTCGTCGGCGATGCGCATGCAACTCTCCTTTGCGAGGGGCTTCGTGTCCCCTTCTACCGTATCGGGCTGTCGACCCGGTCGCCCCGCCCGGTGATCGCCGCCGTCTCGGCGGACTTCGCGGGCCCTAATGTTGCGAGATGGGAAGATCAGCGGTCTGGACGCTTCGGCTCTCGGCAGCGTGGAGCATCTGGGTCTGGGCGGTGCTGGTGCGCAACATGCTGATCGACCACACCCATACGACGGGATTCCGTACCGTGCATCTCGCGCTCGCCGTGATCTCCCTGGGCTTCGCCGTCGCCACTATCGTGATCGCGCAACGGCTGGCTCGCCGATCCGCTTGACGGGGGTGGGGCCCGTCGCCCGCCCGAAGCGACATCAGTTCCTGGTGGCACGACCCAGGGTGAAGTAGCACCAGGGCCGGGGACCGCGGGCGTAGCGCTGCGTGATGCTCTCGATGACGAATCCAGCGTCGCGCACCAGCGCTTGGGGATCGCGGGTGAGACGACATCCGTCGGCGAGTCGGCGCTCGAGCGGGTCGAGTCGGTGTTGCCACCGGGCGACCGACGGGTCCGGGGCGATCCCGTGCTCGAGGAAGTGAAGACTCGCCCCGGGTCGCAACACCCGGTGGATCTCCCTGAGCGCCTTGGCGGGATCGGCAACGGTGCAGAGGGTGAACGTGCACAGCGCGCTGTCGCAGCTCTCGTCCTCCAACGGGATCGATTCGCCATGGAGACCAACGTGGATCACCTTCACGTCCGTCCCCACCTCTCGTTTGAGGGCCAGCCTCTTCGCCGTGGCGGATGGTTCGACGGCGAAGACACCGGTCACCTCGGGCGGGAGGAAGGGGAGGTTGAGTCCCGACCCGAATCCGATCTCGACGACCTGGCCCACGAGACCCTCGGTCGCGCGCTTGCGCCAACGCAACATGCCACGCGACCCACAGAGCCGATCGATGAGTCGAGGCAGCACGAAGTCGCGGTAGACGCCCATGGGCCGACGATAGTCCCGCACTTTCGCGACCAATCGACGTCGGGTCGCCCCGGCGTCTCATCGCGATCTGGAGTGCGCTCGCGCGATGGACTCGCCCGTCAGGATCACGACGAACGAGCCGAGGGCGACCAGGCCAACGAGCGTGGCCAACTGGACGGTTCGAGCGCGCGCGGAGGTGGCGTCGACGAGCCACCACAGCGAATCGCGAAACGCGAGTGCGCCAACCGAACCGACGCAGGCGCCCACGAGCGCGTCGATCAGCCGGCGACGGACCCCCGTCAAGGGTTCCCCCGCGCGAGCCAGCCCGAGATAGTTCCCCGCCGCGACCAGGAAGGCGAACATTCCGCATGCCAAGAGAAGACCCGTCAGAAGGGAGGCCGAGAGCACGTAGCGCTCGGCGACCCCCTGACCCAGGGCGACGGCGGACCCGAAGGCCCCGGAAAGGACCGCGGCCCCGACGATCGGATGGCGCCGAAGCGGGCTCAGCGTGCGCCGCTCGACGTGCGAGACGGACCGCAGCACCACTTCTCGCCACGGGCCGAGGAGACGGCTCTGCTCTTCGACCAGCGTGACGAGGTCGTCCAGCAGGTCGGGGCCCGCGGACCCGCCGGCGCCGTCCGTCGGCGCGAACCTCGCAACCCTGCGCAGGTCCGCCGCCGACTTCGCGACGAGCAGCGTCACCGCCGCCAGGCCGGCGACGAGCACGACGGTCGCCGCGCTCCACTGCGACCGGTTCGCCTGCGCGGCCACGCTGGACCAGCACGAGACCGCCGTCGCCCCCATCACCGCGAGGGCGAGGCGACAGCCGCGCCGCAACGACGAGGCCCGCGTGCTCGGCAGCCGCTGCGACGAGCGGCAGAGCGCGAGGGGAACGCAGACGAACGCCGCGATCAGGGGGACCAGGAACATGGCGAAGGAGTACACGGTGTCGTAGGGGTCGTCCCGCCACGGCGCGTGGCCGTAGAGCGAGGGGATCTGCTTGGTCGGCACGGTGAAGACGAGGAACGCCGCCGCGCACGAGAGCACGCCGACGACGCAGCGCCGCAGCGCCACCCGCATCGGATCGCCGACGGCGATCCCGACCTGCGCTTGCGGCGGTGGTCCCGGGGTGCCCACGTCCCCAGTATCTCAGATCAGCGTTGGCGATTCACCCGGGTCGGCTAGACGCGAAACGCGAAGGACTTCGCCGGGTCGTGGGCCAGACGCCACTCATCCTCGAGCACGGCGTAGACGACTTCGTCGGTCCACTCGCCCTTCACGAACTCGTTCTCTCGAAAGTGGGCCTCGCGCCTCATGCCGAGGCGCTCGAGCAGCCGCGCCGACGAGTCGTTGCGAGCGTCGAGGCGGCCGCTGACTCGGTGGGCGCCCATCGCCGAGAAGGCGACTTCGACCATGAGCGCCGCGGCCTCGGTGGCGTAGCCGTGACCGGCGTACGCCGGGTCGAAGACGTAGCCGATCTCGCAGTGGCGATGGACCTCGCTGACGAGACTGAGGCCGAGCTCGCCGATGAGGACCCCCTCGCCCTCGACCTCGACGGCGAGGTTGAGCCAGCCGTCCCCGGAGGGAAGGTCCACCTTGCACCGACGCGCCAGATGCTCCTGGGCCGCGGGAAGACTCAGCGGCCGGTCGTAGAGGTAGCGCACGACGTCAGGGTTGGAGTAGATCTCGTGGTGGCGCGTCACGTCACCCATGCTCAAGGGCCGGATGACCAGGCGCTCGGTTCGAAGGGGGAAGGCCAGTTGCACCGAGAGCCCCTCAATCCCTCGATCGCGGCAGGACCGTCTCGGCGATCTCGTCCACCACGAAGTCGAAGAACTTGTTGGCGTTGCGCACCGACCCGCGGTAGTGACCGAACAGTTCGAAGCTGACGAACCCGAATATCTGCGTCCAGACCATGAGCCCGCGGGCCCTGACGACGTCGGGCACCCCCGGCATCACCTCCTCCATGCCCGACAGCTCGAGCATCGCGCCGAGCGACGCCTCGCGAGCGGGGCCCTCGACGGGGGACTCGCGCCACGCGTCGGTGATGATGTTCGCGAGTACCATGGTCACGCGCGTGGCGGGCTCGATGGTGAACTCCGGAGCCTCGTAGCCCGGCACCGGCGAGCCGTAGATCAGGGCGTACTCGCTGGGGTTCCTCTTCGCCCATTTGCGGATCGAGGCGGCGGCCGCGTGCAACCTGCCCGTGGCGTCACGCTTCGAGCACCGCTGGACCGCGCGCTCGGCGGCGACCCCGAGGTCGTTGTACGCGTCGACGATCAGGGCGGTCAGCAGGTCGTCACGGGTCGGGAAGTACCGGTAGATGGCCGACGAGACCAGCCCCATCTCGCGGGCCACCTCGCGCAGCGAGAGACCCGGGGCGCCGCGCTCGGCCATCAGGCGCCGCGACGTGGACTTGATCGTCGCGATCTGGTGGGCCCGCGCCTCGGCTCGGGACGGTCGGTTGTCGCTCACCGGCCCATTATCGCAGGTCAGCGCGGGCCGCGCCGAGAAACGAGAGCGGTGCTCTTGCAATAGGCCAGGCCCTGTGCCACACTGGTTCAGAGAGCAGTGCTCTCGGAACGAAGGAGACCCATGAGCAGGTATTTGATCATCGGAGCCGGCGCGATCGGATCGGCCGTCGTCGAGCAGTTGGCCGACCAGGGACACGAGGTCCGCTTGATGACCCGGAGCGGCACGGGACCCGACCACCCGTCAATCGAGCGGATCGCGGCGAGTGCGACCGACCGCGAGCTCGTCACCCGGCACGCCGCTGGCGCCTCGGCCATCTTCAACTGCGCCAATCCGGCGTACCACAGGTGGCCGACCGACTGGCCCCCGATCGCCGAGGCGCTGCTGGCGGCGGCCGAGGCGAGCGCGAGCAACCTCGTCACCCTCAGCAACCTCTACGCCTACGGTCGGCCCACGGGCCCGATGACGCCCCACGATCCATTGAGCGCGAACTACGAGAAGGCCCAGGTGCGCGCCACCATGTGGCGCAACGCCAAGCGGGCCCACGACGAGGGACGGCTCCAGGCGACCGAGGTGCGGGCCTCGGACTTCATCGGCCCGCGCGCCCAGAGCCACCTCGGCGAGCGCGTCGTGCCGCGCGTCCTCGCCGGCAAGGGCTGTCAGGTCCTGGGCGACGTCGACATGCCCCACAGCTGGAACTACACGTTCGACGTGGCCCGCACTCTCGTCACCTGCGCACAGAGCGACGGGGCCTGGGGGCGGGCCTGGCACGCACCGGCCAATCCCGCGCGCACGTCGCGCGAGGCGATCGACGACATCGCCGACGTGGCCGGCGTGGCTCGCGTGAAGGTGAGCGCCATCCCGACGCCGGCGCTGCGGGTGCTCGGACTGTTCAGTCCGCTGCTGCGCGAGCTGCCCAAGACCGCGTACCAGTTCCAGACCCCGTTCGTCATCGACGACTTCGAGACCCGGGCGACGTTCGGACTCGAGCCGACACCCTGGGACGTCGTGCTGAAGGACACCATCGCTTCATATCAACGCCGTTGACGAGTGACCCTTGACGAACGAAGGGTGGGCGCACCGAGAGTGGCGCGCCCGCGCACGCCGCCGGTCGTGGCCACCGCCGCGACGCCGGTCAGTTCAAGAGCAGCGCGGCGACCAACGTCGCGCCAGTCACGAAGACGCCGACCCGGCTGAAGGTGAGCGCCGACGGCCGGGCCCCGTTGTGCCGTGCGACACGCAGCCACAGCATCGACGACATCGCGCCGAGCACCGCGAGATTCGGACCCAGGTCGAGGCCGAAGAGCAGCGCGTAGGGGTGGCGGGGCAGTTTCGAGGAGAGCAGCGCGGCTGCCGGCAGGTTGTTGATCACGTTGGCGACGCCCGCGCCGATGCCCGCACTCGCCCATACCCCCGACGAAGCCATGAGCGCTGAGGGTAGCTCCACTCGCGAGCGACCACGGCGACGATCAGCGCGAGACTGAACAGTCCGACGAGCGGAGGGAGGTTGAGCACCGCGAGCACCGTCCGGACATCGGGGCTGCGCGCGATCAGTTGCTCGCATACCTCGACGACGACTCCGACGGCCAGCACGGGCAGCGCCGGGTTCGGCAGCACCAGCATCAACAGCGTGGCGACCGCGAGACCCGCGAACCCCAGCCATGACCTGACCCGGGGCATCTCGCCATCGGTGGCGACGGGATCGTGGCGAAGGTCGCGCCAGCACCAAGCGGCGACCACCAGGGTCGTGAGGGCGATTGAGGCGACCCACGCCGGAAACATGGCCGAGGAGAAGGCGGCGCCGCGAACGTGGCGCCCGGCGAACACCAGGATGTTGGTGAGGTTCGATCCAAGGAGCAGCAGCGAGGCCGAGTTCGCCATGAAGATCGAGCCATAGAGGAACGCTCGCTCTTCGATTCCCCGTCGCCGGGCGGCGTGCAGCAGGATCGGCGTCAGGAAGACGACCGACGTGTCGAGGTTGAGTGTGGCGGTGACCACCGCGACGAGGCCCATCATCGAGACGAAGAGGGACAGACCACCCCCCGGCAGCGCGGCCAGTCGTGCGCCAATCGACTCGAAGAGCCCGTCCTTGGACGCCGAATTGCCGATCAACAAGAGCCCGAGGATCAAGACGAACGGCTCCCACGTCTGACCCAGTGCGCTGACGAGGACGCTCAACGGTCGATGCGAAGTCGGGGCACCATTCGACCCTAATGGCGACGTGTGCCTCCGGGCTCTCCTCCGTCGACTCGATCCCGTACCGGAATCTGGCGATGCTCGAACGTGCTCAGCACGGGGCAGTGGAATGGTCGAGTGTTAGCCTCGACCACGACGAAAGGGGTCGTCATGACCTTGTCCAACGTGTGGCTCTGGGGAGCGTCGGCGAGCGAACTGACTGACGCGCTCGGGGCCGGTGAGACGACGTCGGTGGCGATCGTCGCGGCCCTCTTGGACCGGATCTCGCTGATCGACGCGCCCGGCACCGAGATCGAGTTGCGCAGCGTCCTGGCGCTGGCCCCCGACGCCCTGGACCGGGCACGCCGAGCTGACGACGAGCGAGCCGCTGGCAAGGTCCGTAGCCGCCTGCACGGGATCCCGATCCTGGTGAAGGACAACATCGAGACCGTCGGGCTGCCGGGCACGGCCGGGTCGACCGCGCTGGTCGGCCGCCCGGTCACGAGCGACGCTCCCCTCGTCACTCGACTTCGCGACGCGGGCCTCGTCATCTTCGGTTCGACGAACCTCTCGCAGTGGGCGAACATGCGCTCTCCCCATTCGACCAGTGGTTGGTCCGCCGTCGGGGGCTTGACCGCCAATCCCTACCAGCTCGACCGCAGCGCCGGAGGGTCGTCGTCGGGGTCCGGCGCGGCGCTCGCCGCACGGCTGACGCCACTGGCCGTCGGCACCGAGACCGATGGATCGATCACCTGTCCCGCGTCACTCAACGGGGTCGTCGGTCTGAAGCCCGCGGTGGGCGCCGTGCCCGGCGGCGGCGTCGTGCCGATCGCCGCGAGTCAGGACAGCCCCGGACCAATGGCGCGCACCGTCGCGGACGCCGCCGCCCTCTTCGAAGTACTCGCGGGAGTGGACGGCGTCGTCGACCAGGTCGCGAGCGGGGCGTCCGATGTGCGGATCGCGGTCGCGACCAATCTCATGACCGGCCACGCGCGAACCGACGAGGCGTTCAAGCTCGCGGTGCGCCGGGCGGCGCAGATGGGAATCACCACGACGAACATCACCGTCAGCGAAGCCAGCGACAAGGTCGGCGCCGACGAGCTGACCGTGCTGCTCTGCGAGATGGCCGACGACCTCAGCGCGTTCCTGGCGCGGCGCGGCGGCGAAGGTCCTTCGTCGCTCGAGGCGGTCATTGCGTTCGAGGACCAGCACGCCGAAGCCGAGCAGCCGTTCTTCGGCCACGAGTATCTCGAGCAGGCGCTCGCCACGGGGGGACGGTCGGGTGCCGTGTACCACGACGCGCGCACCCGCAACCTGGCGTGGGCGGTCGATCAGTGCCTCGAACCGGCGCTGGGCGACGTCGACTGCTTCATCGCGCCGTGCTACAGCCCCGCGTGGAAGCACGACCTGGTGCTCGGCGGCAGCGGCGGTGCCCGCTGGTCGCAGGTAACCCAGGCGCCGGCGATCGCCGGTTGGCCCATCGCCACCGTGCCGATGGGGCTGGTCGACGGCCTGCCGGTCGGACTGTCCATCGTCGGACGGCCCGGCAGCGAGGCCACGCTGCTCAGCGTCGCCCAGGAGTTCGAGAAGGCGCTGCAACTGACTTCGGACGGCTCGCTCGTTCCGCAGTTCAATCCCTCTCGGCGCGGTTGAGGGTCGAGGGAGACCGGGCACCCGCGAACGCCCAAAGCAGTCGGACCAATTCAGGGAGGCCAGCGATGTTCCACGAGATTCCCAAGAGCGTGCTCGAACGAATGCACGTGCTCGAGCAGATCGACGCGCAAGACCGGGCCAGCGGCAAGGTCCGACTGGAACGATTGCGCCAGGTCCCGCCCGAGACCGGGCGGTTCATCGCCTTGTGGGCTGCCGCTTCCCCGAGCGGCTCGATCATCGAGATCGGCACCAGCGCCGGCTACTCGACGCTCTGGTTGGCTCTCGCGTGCCGAGCGACCGGTCGCACCCTCACGACCTACGAGATACTCGCGCCCAAGGCGCGCCTGGCGCGCGAAACCTTCGAGCAGGCCGAGGTGCTCGACGTCGTCAACCTGGTCGAGTCCGACTTCCTGCAGCACTCCGTGGAGATCGGCGACGTCGGCTTCTGCTTCCTCGACGCCGAGAAGGAGGTCTACGAAGCCTGTTACGAGCAAGTCGTGCCGAAGTTGGTGACCGGGGGGATCCTGATCGCGGACAATGCCCTCAGCCACCAGGAGGATTTACAGCCGATGCTCGACCGCGCCCTCGCCGACCCTCGGGTCGACGCCATGATCGTGCCGATCGGCAAGGGCGAGCTGGTCTGTCGCAAACGCTGAGCTCGGGGCATTTGCTACCTTGGCCCGATGGCACCAGAGCTCCAGGGACTGCGCACCGTCATCTACCCGTCGCCCGACTTGGCCAGCGCGAAATCGTGGTGGTCCGAGTTCCTGGGCTTCGCACCGCACTTCGACGAACCCTTCTACGTGGGTTTCAACGTCGGCGGCTACGAACTCGGACTGGTCCCCGACGCAGACCCGTCCGACGGCGCCACCGCCTACTGGGGGGTCGACGACGTGGCCGTCGCCCTGTCGCGTGCCGAAGCCGGCGGCGGCGAGGTTCGCGAAGCGGCCCACGACGTCGGGGGCGGGATCGTGGTCGGCTCGGTCCGGACCCCCCAGGGAAGCCTGGTCGGCTTCATCCACAACCCCCACTTCAGCGCATCGAGCTGACTCTTCTCGTCAACGACGATTCGGCTCCAGCGCTCGGGCCGTCGGGTCCGTCACTGCGAAGGCCCGACGAGGTCCCACCTGTTGCCCGCGACGTCGAGGAAGATGACGACCTTGCCGTAGGGTTCGACCCTCGGCTCGGTGACGAAGGCGACCCCGTGCGCGGCCATCCGCGTGACGGCCGCATCAAATTCGTCGACGTGCAAGATGAACCCGACGCGCTCGGCGAATTGTCCTCCGACCAGCGCCGTCTGGTCCTCGCCGTTCGCCTTGCTCAGTAGCAGCCCCGGGTCCGAGTCCGCGGGTCGAACGACCACCCGGCGCTTTGGTCGTCCGTCGCCGCCGACGGACGCAGCGTCCTCGGTGAGCGTGAATCCGAGGGCGTCGACGAAGAAGTCGATAGCCTCGTCGTAGTCATCGACGATGAGACTCACGAGGTCGATGCGCACCCGCGAATCCTATCTATGCGGCGAAGACCCTGTCCGGAATGCCTTCAGGCACACCGCGTCCGGCATTCAACGACGGGCGAGGACCTCTCCGTTCACGACGATGAAGATCCCATCGTCGTTGGCGGCCCAGTCGAGGAAGGCCCGGCTGATCTCCTCGAGTTCCTCAGTGGTGGTGAGACCGTACTCGATACCTTGGCGGGCGACCTCGCTCTCGCGCATCCGGTCGGCCCAGAGTCCACCCCACCACATCCGGTCGTCGGGCCGCTGATACGTCCAGTTGGACGAGGACGCCTCGATCTCACTGAAACCAGCCTCGCGAACCCACGAGACGAGGTGGCGCCCGGCATCGGCCTCGGCCCGGTTGGCCCGGGTGATCTGGTGGTAGAGGTCCATCCAGCGACTGAGACGATCGTCAGCCGGGAACCACGCGAAGGCCCCGAAGTCGGCGTCGCGCACCGCGAGCAGTCCGCCGTCGCGCAGCACACGACGCATCTCCACCAGCGCGTCGACCGGGCTGCTGAGATGCTGGAGGATCTGGTGAGCGTAGACGACGTCGAAGGTGGCGTCCTTGAAGCTGAGATCGTAGACGTCGTCCACCATGAATCGGAGATTCCCGCCGTGCAGGCCATGGGTCTCGCGACTCGCCAGTTCAATGACCTCTTCTGACAGGTCGATGCCGGTGACGAGCCCCGGCGAGACGAGCGACGCCAGATCCGCGGTAATGGTTCCTGGACCACACCCGACGTCGAGCAGCGAGTCGCCGTGGCGCAGACGCGACAGGAGGAATGCCGCCGAATTCTGGGCCGTGCGCCACCTGTGGCTGCGCAGGACCGACTCGTGATGGCCGTGGGTGTATCGATCCGGGGATTCGGGCACGTCTCGAACCTACCAACGTTGCCGGAGCGGTTCAGTCCAAGGAGACCGACGCCAACTGGCTGGCGATGAGTTCTCGGTCCTCGTCGTCGGCGATCATCGCCACGAGCCGTCCGGCAGTCGCGACCCACTCCTGACACTGCGCGGCATCGCCCGTCAAAGAGTAGGCGCGCGCCACGCCTTCGGCGGTCGACGCGACGAGCCAGTCCGCGGTCCCCTCGACCTGCGCGGCGTCGTGGGCCCGTTCAGCGAAGAAGAGCGCCAGATCCCTCATCCCCACCGCGCCCGCGGCCCGTGCGACTATCCAGTCACTGACGATCGACTGCTCCGGTCCGCCGGTCTGAAGCCAGTGGTGGCGAGAGGCGAACGCCGAGGTCAAGAGCTCGACGTCGTCCTCACTCGAGCGCGGCTCGGTTTCGAGCAGCTCCCAGCATCGGTTGTACGGCTGCGCGGCCAACGCCCGTTCGTCTTGAAATTCCACCCCACGAGAATACGCGGTCGGCCAAACCGAGATGCACCGCCCTGGTCCACGGCGCTCATCGAATGTTCCCGTGGCAGCGGGGCCGCCGGTCAGGTGGTGAAGCAAAGCGCTCGCAGGCGCTCTCCGAGCTCTGACGCCTCAGGAGTGCTCGGAATCTCGACGCGCGAGTAGAGCCACAAGAGGAGGTCTGCGCTCGTTGCGCTCAACGACGCCACGCCGGCGGCGACGCCGCGCTCGAACGTGACCGTTCCGGGCGTGGCGGCGTCACGGACCGTCCAGCCCTTGTCGACGTCGGTGCAACGAAGGCCGAGCGCCCCGTCCAGCGCCGGGCGAGGGGGATCGGCCGGGTCGACGTCACTCGACACCGAAAAGGTGAGGAACTCCTCGATCGCGTCGCACGCCACGTCGGCACTGACGATCATGGTTCGTCCGAGCGCGTGGGCGCCGTCCCAGTGGTGCACCACGATCTCTTGCACCTGGTGGCGGGTGACGAAGGCCACGTCGTGTTGGAGTGGCGCCCAGGTCCACACGGGTTGGTCCTGCTCGGCGGCGCCCAGCACCGCCGCGAGATGGTAGGCCCCGTCGCGAAAACGCCCGACCAGGTCACCTCGTTCGATGGGGCCCGGCCCGGCGCCCTCCGGTGGAGTCTCCAGACGCTGCTCGACGACGGTGGCCCAGAACCATTGCACCTTGATCAGGTGTTCGAGCAGTTCCGCGACCGTCCATCCGGGACAGTGCTCGATCGGGGCCTCGAGGTGGCCGGCGACGTCGGTGGCGAGCTGCTCGCTCTGTTCGATGATCTCGTCGACACAGGTCTGGACGTCGAGGGCCATGGGGCAACACTACCGACGTGCGTCGTTGGCGCGACGTCCGGTCGGTGTCTCAGGAGTAGCGCACGGCATCGCCGCGGGACTCCCCTCCGCGTTGAACGGCGTCAGTCAAGTCGGCGATCAGCTGGTCGACGACGCTCGCGTGCGCCGGCGAGAGCATGAGGTGCAGTCCGCGTGGCTCAGTGTTGCGGTTGAGGTGCCAGCCCCGATCGTCCATGGCGTCGCCGACGGCGTACAGGTCGATCGTGTCCGAGCGCAGCGCGAGGACCGGTCCGATCGGGTCGCCGACGATCTCCACGCCGTCGAGGCCCTCGACGGCCTCGCGGACTTTGGCGACGACCTGCATCAGCCGACCCATGATCTCGGTGTAGCCCTCGACCCCGAGGTACGAGATGACCGCCCACGAGCAGGCGATCGGGGAGGCGGGACGCGCCCCGGCGATGGCGCCCGACCCGTAGGTGCCCGCGCCCCAGCGATCGTAGAGGAACACCTGGTGGGAGAACCAGTCGTCGTCGCGGTGCAGCACCACCGACGCGCCCTTGGGAACGTAGCCGTACTTGTGGATGTCGGCCGAGATCGTGGTCACCCCGGGCACGCGAAAGTCGAACGGCGCCACGTCATGGCCGAGTCGCTCGAGGAACGGCAGCACGAAGCCTCCGATGCAGGCGTCGACGTGGCACCCGGCCCCGGCCCCGGCGGCGATCCCCGCGAGTTCCTCGACCGGGTCCATGACGCCGTAGGGGTAGCTGAAGGCGGAGGCGACGACGACGGCCGTGCGCTCGTTCACGACGGCGCGAGCCGCATCGACGTCGGCGCGCCACTGCGAATCGAGCGGGATCTGGACGAGCTCAAGATCGAAGTAGTGGGCGGCCTTCGCGTACGCGGGATGGGCCGACGTCGCCGCCACGATCTGGGGCCGGTCGATCCCGCGCGCCCGAGCGCGCTCGCGGTGCACGAGCATCGAGAGCAGGATCGACTCGGTGCCCCCCGACGTCATGGTCCCGGCCTGGAACGACCCTGGCGCGCGATGCAGCAGGGAGGCGACCGACTCCACGACTTCGGTCTCGAGCGCGGCCAGCTCGGGGAAGCGGAAAGGGTTGAGCGCATTGCCGAACAGGTACCGGCGGTTGACCGCGACGACGAGCCCTTCGATGTCCGCGCGCCCCGTGGGGTACGTGAGCCCGAAGAGCCGGCCCCCGTGGAGGTCCGGGTCCGAGGCCTGGCGTTCGGCGAGCCGGGCGAGGACGTCGTCGAACTGGAGACCGCTTTCGCGCATGGTCGCAGGATAGACGTCGGGCGACGT
>JADGOJ010000136.1 GCA_017883045.1 Acidimicrobiales bacterium | reverse complement strand
GTCGCCATCAACGAGGACGAGAAGACGATCGAGGTCACCTTCGAGTCGCTCGAGGACGAGGACACGCTGGTGTTGACGCTGAGTCGTGAGTGGGCCGGCGGACTCGCGATCGCCATCACGCGCCTCGTCGAGGCCGGCCGCCCGCCGTGCCCGCTGTGCGGCGGGCCACTCGACCCCAGGGGTCACGACTGCCCGCGCACGAACGGCCACCGACCACCCATCCGCTAGATACCATGGACCGCGACGAACAGTGCACATTGCTACGCAAGGGCACCATCGCCATCGAGGGGCGCGTCGCGGGCTCGTCGAACCAGGCGCTGCTCGTCACGGTCACCCTCGACGGGGTGGAGGCGCTCGCGTGCTACAAGGCCGAGGCCGGCGAACGGCCGCTGTGGGACTTCCCCGATGGCCTCTGGCGCCGCGAGGTCGCGGCCTACGAGCTTGACGTCGTGCTCGAGACCGACCTCGTCCCCGCCACGGTCGGTCGTGACGACGGGCCCTTCGGCATTGGCTCGCTGCAGTGGTGGGTCGACGACAATCTCGAGGACCATTACTTCACGCTTCGCGAGAACCCCGCCTTCTACGACTGGTTCGCCGAGCTCGCCGCCTTCGACGTCATCGCGAACAACGCCGACCGCAAGGCCGGCCACGTCATCTTCGACGGCGCCCGCTGCTGGGCGATCGACAACGGCCTCTGCTTCCACGAGCAGGACAAGCTGCGCACGGTCATCTGGGAGTACGCCGGGCTGGCGGTCGAGGCGCACCTGCTCGAACGCATCGACCGCTTCGCCAAGGGGGCGACCGGCCACGTCGGGGACTGGCTCAACCCCGGTGAACTGGCCCTCGCCCAGATGCGCGCGCACGGCCTCGTGGAGAACTCCACGTACCCCGAGCCCGACGCTGAGCGGGACTGGCCGCCCTACCCCTGGCCGCTGATCTAGATCAGCGGGACGAGTTCGGCCTCGGGCTCGGGCACCCCGGACTCGAGCAGCGCGAAGGTCAGCACCGCCCCGACGGCGAAGAAGCCCGCGGCCCACCAGAACGCCACCGTGTAGCCGTGCAGCGTGGCGTGGATCTGGGCGATCACCCCGGCACGCGTGCCCCGACCCAACTGGGCGGGCAACGCCTGCTGGGCGCGCGCCGTCACCGACACCGCGATCGTGTTGAGCAGCGCCGTGCCCATCGACCCGCCGATCTGCTGGGTGGTGTTCACCAACGCCGATGCCGCGCCGGCGTCCTTCGCCTTGATGCCCGCCGTGGCGCTCGCGAACGCCGGGGCGAAGATCAGCCCCAGACCGAGGCCGGTCACGACCAGCCCCGGCAGCACGTGGCTGAAGTAGTCGGCCTTCAGGGTCAGCTTGGTGAAGAGGATCATGCCCATCATCCCAAGGACCATCCCCGTGGGCACGAGAGGACGGGGGCCGACCTTGGCGAGGAGGCGCGCGCTCGCGATGAAGGCCGATACCGCGAGCGCGACGACCATCGGCAAGAAGGCGACCCCCGTGCGCAGCGGCGAGTAGCCGATCGTGCTCTGCAGGTAGTAGGCGAGGAACAGCGAGATGCCGAAGATCCCGATGTTCGTGATGAACAGCGCCACCAGCGAACCGCCGCGGACCCGGTTGATGATGAGTCGCAGCGGCAGCAGCGGACTCTTGACCCGTTGCTGGAGCAGCGTGAACAAGACGAGCAGCAGCGCCCCGATCACCAGGCTGTTCCAGGTGAAGACGTCGGACCAGCTGGTGGTGACGGCGTGGCCCAGCCCGTAGACGACGAAGAAGAGCCCGGCGCTGCCGAGCACCGCACTCGGCACGTCGAGACGGATGTGGTGCTCACGCCGGCCACCCTCGACGAACAGCGCCACGCCCACCAGCGCGACTGCCGCGAAGACGAGGTTGATGTAGAGACACCAGCGCCAGGTGGCCCACTGGGTCAGCGCTCCGCCAAGCAGCAGACCGATGGCGGCCCCCGAGCCCCCGATCGCACCGTAGATGGAGAAGGCCTTGGCCCGCTCTCTTGGATCGTCGAACGTGGTCGTCAACGCGGCGAGCGCCGCGGGGGCGAGCAGCGCGCCAAAGACCCCCTGGGCGGCGCGGGCAGTGACGAGCACGGCGAAACTGTGCGCCCAGCCGCCGAGCGCCGAGGCGAGCGCGAACCCCGCGAGACCCACGAAGAGCGCGGTCCGTCGACCCCAGAGGTCGCTGAGCCGCCCGCCGAGCAACATCAGCGAACCGAAGGCCAGGACGTAGGCCGTGATGAGCCACTGGCGGTTCGCCGACGAGAAGTGCAGGTCGAGCTGGGCGCGCGGCAGCGCGATGTTGATCACCGTCGCGTCGAGGGCCACCATCAGCGCCGTGATGCTCAGTACCGAGAGCGCCCACCATCGACGGGCGTCGGACGAGGTGAGGGCGTTACTCATAGTGGTGGGCCCAGCCTAAGGGGCTGTGTTCCATTTGGCGAGTGCGCCAGGAGCCACGACCGACACCATCAAGTCGTGGCCTATTCAAGTGATCTGACCGATGCCCAGTGGAAAGTATTGGAGCCCCTGTTGCTGGTTTCCTCCAAACGAGGCGCGAAGCACGGCAACGACCTGCGCCACGTCGTGGACGCGATGCTCTACATCTCACACACCGGCTGCCAATGGCGCTTCCTGCCTGAGCAGTTCGGACCGTGGACCCGAGTTTGGTCACAGTTTCGTCGGTGGTCAAGGAACGGAACGTGGACCCGGGTTCTGACAGCTCTGCACGCCTTGTCGCGCACGGCTCTCGGTCGAAAGGACGCCCGACCCTCGATGGTCGTCATTGACACGCACCTCGCACGAGGGGCCTCGAACGGGGGTGCTACCTTCCACAACCAGGGTGGCCCTTACGGCCGGACCAACGGCGCCAAGCGCATTGTCTGCGTGGACATCACGGGACTACCGCTCTGCGTGAGAGTTGTTCCCGCCTCGACATCCGAGGCCAGCGCCGTCGAACAGATGCTCGACGACCTCGCCCGAGCCAGCGCGGACGAACGACTGGAGCTCCTGCTCGTGGACCGCGGCACGACGGCGTCGGCCGCCACGCGGCTGTCGGCAAAGTTCAACTGCGAGGTCCGCCGAGTTGGATGGGACGAGCCTCCGCGCAACGAGCACGGTGCCAAATTCTTTCGACCCATTCGTCACGCTTGGCGAGTCGAAGTCGCCCACGGACATCTCGTGCGCCGGCGCCGATTGGCGCGCTGTTTCGAGAACACCGTGACCTCGGCCACCGGATGGTTGCAGGTCGCCTCAATCACCGAGGCCCTTCGAGTGCTGTGTTGAGCCAGTGACGACTCAGGCACGACCAGAGAGCAAGACTCCGTCGTCAGGACGACGGACATGACATTGACATTCGTCGCATCTCAGTCTCGAACCCTTCGGCCTCGAAGAAACGGTGTGCATCGAGATTGAACTCCCAGGTGGTCAGCAGGATCCGA
>JADGOJ010000062.1 GCA_017883045.1 Acidimicrobiales bacterium | reverse complement strand
CTCGAACAGCTCGAGGGCTACCGGGCTTCGAAAGGGGAGGAGTCGGTACGCGCTGGTGTCGGTCTGGTCGACGACGTAGTCCGTGAAGTCGGGATCGGTGTTACCGATCAGGGCGTCTCCTCGACTGACCAACCAGTCCAGGTCGGCGTCGGGTAGGCCGAGCAGGCGACCGAGCATCCTCATGGGCAACTCGCGCGCAACGTTCTTGACGAAGTCGAACTCCGATTGGCCGTGGAGGTTCGTGAGGACCTCTTTGGCGAGGTCGCGCACCGCCGCTTCGTAGCTGGCGACGGCCCGGGGGGTGAAGGGTCGAGAGACGATGCGGCGAAGGCGGGTGTGCTCGGGCGAGTCCATCTCCATCATCGTGCGACGAGCCTCGGTCTCCTCCGCGTCCATGTCCTCCATCCGGATGCCATAGCGGCTGGAGAACAGTTCGGTGTGGCGGCTGGCGTAGAGCACGTCGTCGTATTTCGTCAGACTCCAGAACCCCCGGCCCCCGTCGGCCTCCTCGGTCCACGCGACTGGTGACTCAGCTCGCATCTTGGCGAAGACCTCGTGCGGGATGCCATTCACGTAAGTGTCGTGCGACGTGATGTCGATGGCTCTGGTATCTGGTGCCACAGTTCCCCCTGTTCGGATTGGAGTGTAGTAGTTCGTTTCCAAACGAATTGGTCCCGTTGCACTCCAGGGTTTCCTACTATGGAGAGGTGACGAAACCGCTGATCGGGATGACGGGCCGGCGTTGGCCGGCGTCGTGGCTCTCGGCGAGCGTGCCCAAGGCAATGCAAGAGTTGAAGTTCGACCTGCACTTCTCGGACTACCCGGCCTCGGTGGCCGCCGCGGGCGGACTGCCGGTCGAGTTGACGCGCGATGCGGACGTCGAGGGCGTGCTCGCCCGATTGGATGGCCTGATCTTGAGTGGGGGAGCGGACGTCGAACCGTCGCGCTACGGACACGAGCCCGACGAGAACCTGGGTTCGATCGAGCCCGACCGTGACGAGTGGGAGTTGGCACTGCTGCGAGAGGCGCGCCGTCTCGAGATGCCAGTGCTCGCCATCTGCCGTGGAGCGCAGTTGGCGAACGTCTTCTACGGCGGTACCCTCAATCAGCATGTGGAGCTCGAAGAGGGCGCCGGCCATTCGCAGTGGGACGTCGACGGACGCGAGACGACCCACGAGGTCGACGTTGTTCCCGGCTCGCTGCTGTCCACGATCTACCCCCGAAAGTTGGGGGTCAACTCGCTGCATCATCAGACCCTCGCGGTGCTGGGCAACGACCTCGTCGTCTCGGCGAGCGCTCCGGACGGCGTGATCGAGGCCGTCGAACTTCCGGGACACGACCTGCTCGCCGTGCAGTGGCATCCCGAGTTGCTCGAGAAGCCCGATCCGACGTTTGTTTGGCTCGTGGATCGGGCCAGCGACTACCTCGCGCGCAAGTCCTGATTCACGCTCGCACCATGCGCACGGTGCGTGAATGAGGGCTCCCTGGGCGCGCAGACTCGCCGCTTGAGGCGTGTTTGCTGAGAACAGCCGAGGCGAAGTCCTTGACACAGGTCGTTTGAGTCCGTACATTCGTTCGATTGGATGATTGGCTTGATCATGATGAGTCCGGGGGGAATCAATCAATGGCTATGGGTGACGCAGCGAACAAGCTGGGCGGCAAGAAGAAGCTGACGCTGAAGGACGCGGTGGCCCAGTCCATTGGCCTCATGGGACCGGTCTTCTCAATCGCATTCCTGGTCCCGCTGCTGGTGGGCATTACGGCGGCGTCGGGTCGCGGCGCCGGCAACGCCGCCGCGCTCTCGGTGCTGATCGCCGCGGTCGGCGTCGTCGGCCTTGGTTGGATCGTGGCTGAGTACACCCGCAAGATCCAGGCGGCCGGCTCGCTGTACGACTACGTGACCGATGGTCTGGGAGGGCGGGTCGGCACGGCGGCCGGATGGCTCTACTACACGGGGATGATCTCGCTCGGTTCGGCGATCCTGCCGATGATCGGCGGCACCATCCACGACACCATCCTCGCGGAGTTCAACGTCGAGCCGTTCCCCCAGCTCGTCTGGGACGTGATCCTGTTCCTGATCGTCGCTGCCGTGATGTACCTGGGTGTGGCCCTGTCCACGAGAGTGCAGCTTGTGTTGGCGCTGATCTCCCTGACGGTCGTGGCCGTCTTCTCCATCTTCGTCATCGCCAAGAGCGGCGGCATCCACCACGTCGTCACCGGTTTCTCGCCGAACAGCTCTCCGACCCACTGGAGCGGTGTGCTCTTTGGCGTGCTCTACGGTGTGCTGCTCTTCACGGGCTTCGAGACCTCGGCCAATCTCGGCGAGGAGACCGTGAACCCCAAGCACGACATCCCGCGCGCGGTGCTGTTCTCGGTGCTCGCGATCGGCGGCTTCTACATCGTCGCGACCTTCGCCCAGATGTCCGGATTCCACTTCAACCTGACCACGTTCTCCAAGAACGCCGGTGCACCCCTGTTCACGCTGGCCGGACCCAGCGGCGCCGGTGGCTACGGCTCGGTGTTCATGCGTCGCATCGTCGAACTGGTGGTGGTCTTCGACATGATCGCGGTGCTGATCGGCTGTGCCGTGTCGGCGTCACGTGGGGTGTTCGCCATGGCCCGCGACAACCGCCTGCCCCGCTCGTTCGGCAAGATCTCCTCCAAGGGCACCCCGACGGGCGCGAGCAACTTCGTCATGTTCATCTACGCCATCGTCATCACGCTCACGGTGACGACGTCGATCTTCGCGATTCCGGGACTTCCGCACTACGTCGCGATGTTCAGCTGGTTCTCCACCTACGGAGGTTTCGCGATCGCGGTGATCTACCTGCTGATCTCCGTGGGAGCGCTGATCGGACTGCGCGACCGCGGCAAGACGGTCACGCTGTGGCTGGCCAGTTGCGCCGGCTTCCTCGTCACGGCCGGTGCGATCTTCGGCTCCATCTACAAGGTGACCGCCCCGACCATCGAGGCGCCGTACACGGCCGCCGTGGTGCTGTTCGTCGGCCTCGTGATCGCGGCGACAATGAAGAACACGCCTCGGGCCGAGACCGACTTCTCCGAGCTGACAGAGTCGGAGAAGGGTCCGCTGAAGCTCTAGGTAAGACTTCGACCGATTGGTCGTGCGCGTCAGTGCGATCGGCGTGATCCTCCGAGCCGGCTCTTCGGAGGTGGGGGAGAGGGTGCGGCCCCGAGGACCGGGCCGGTGCCCTAGTGGCCGAGTGACGCACCGACGAAGAACGCCCCGGCGCAGAGCAGTGGGGTAGTGACGACCAGGGCCACCGAGTAGCGCCAGTGGTGCTCGCGCTGGAGGATCGCGGGGATGGCGAACGCCGAGGAGAACGTCGTCAGTCCCCCGCAGAAACCCGTCAGGATGACCGCTTGAAGATGCGCGTCGGCGATGGCGGTCAGCCGGTACGCGAAGTACCCGGCGATGGCCGTGCCGAGCACGTTGGCGCCGACGGTGGCCCACGGCCGCAGTGTCGGGTGGTGGCGACGCACGGCGTACTCGAACACGAAGCGCAGCACGCACCCCAGCGCGCCGGCGATCGTCACGAGGAGCAGGGTCATCGGGGCCACTTCTTCAGGCCCAGTTCGGCCGCGGCGACGCCACTCAGGACGGCCATTACGGCCACGAAGAGGCACCCGCCTATGGAGTGGTGCCAGAGGACGTCGAAATCGACGAAGAGGCCCGAGTAGGACGTGAAGCCGCCGAAGAACCCCGTGATGACGAGAAGGCGCATCGGATCGTTGGGGTCGTGCCCCTTCAACGGCCCGCGCAGCGCCCGGGTGGCCAGGTAGGCCCCGAGAAAGTTGATGGAGAGCAGGACCCACGGGATGAACCGGGTCCAGCTCACCGGAGCGATGGGCGCGTAGGCAACCCATCCGCGGTCGGTCAACGGCGCGGTGTGGACCTTCAACAGCAGGTCGCGCAGCAGCGTTCCGACGGCGCCGCCCGACGCGACCGCGAGCAAGGCGACGGTGAACTGTCGAGGGGTGAGTGTGATGTTCGGCCGCATCGGTACCACGAAACTACTTTGCGACGCCTTGTGGGCCAGACATGGGGAGTGACCGCCAACGCGGTGCAATTCCTCATTCCCAGGGAATTTACGTCTGACTTTACATAACGTACATTATCGGCGCGATGTTTGAATAATGGTGTTATGCTCGCGCTCATGCGTCGGCTACTTTGTGCTGCAATCTTTGTGGCTTCTCTCGTGGGGGCCGCGGTCGTCCCCGCCGCCGCCGATCCGATTCCCAACCGAATCACGCTCTCGTTCGACTACACGGACAACAACGCGTCCGCGTCGGTCAGCAACCGAGCCTTCAACGTGATCGTCAATGTCTTGCCCGAGGGCGCCTCGGGACTCATTCGGATGGTGGCCATCGCACCGGCCGATTCGAGCGCCTCGAACCAAGTCTGTCGCTTCCAGTGGATCAACCAGGGCCAGGCCGAGTGCGCGTTCAACTTCCCTGACAACGGTATCTGGGCCATTCACGCTCAGTTCGAGGTCGTTCCCCAAAGCGACGTCGTTGCCTCGGCCGTCACGAATCTGCGCGTCACCAATTAGCCGTGTGCCCGACCGGAGCGGTCAGGTTCCGAGTCCTGTGGGGCGACCCCAACAAGGGCATGTCCCAGGTGATCGTCGAGGCGCACGATACCGACGAGGCGCTGATTGTCGCCCACCAGTTGCGTCCCGAACTCCCCCGTCCCCGGACGGCGTTCCTGGTCAACGAGTTCTAGGCGTAGGCGTGTCCTACACTGCGGGCCATGAACTCTCTCTTTGACGTGGACGGCAAGGTTGTGCTCGTCACCGGCGGTAGTCGGGGCATCGGCGAGATGATCGCCCGAGGCTTCGTCGAGGCCGGGGCGAAGGTCTACATTTCGTCGCGCAAGGCCGCCGTCTGCGACGCCCTGGCGAAGGAGCTCTCCGAGCACGGTGCGTGCACTGCCCTGCCGGCGGACCTGTCCACGCAGGCCGAGTGCCAGCGCCTGGCGGGCGAGATCGCGTCGCGCGAGGATCACCTCGATGTGCTGGTCAACAACGCCGGGGCCACTTGGGGGGCGCCCATGGCCGAGTACGACGAGGCCGCCTGGGAGCGGGTGCTCGCCCTGAACGTGAAGGGCGTCTTTCACCTGACCAAGTTCCTGCGCCCCTTGCTGGAGGCCAACGGCACCGCGCAGAGCCCCTCCAGGGTCATCAACATCGGATCGATCGACGGGCTGCACGTGCCGGTCATGGAGACCTACGCCTACTCCGCCTCGAAGGCCGCGGTCCACCAACTGACCCGCCATCTGGCCAAGGCCATGGCGCCCAGGGTCACCGTCAACGCGATCGCTCCGGGGCCGTTCGAGTCCAAGATGATGCGCGCGACCCTGGACGCCTTCGGCGACGCCATCGCCGAAAGCGCGCCGATGAAGAGGATCGGCAAGCCCTCGGACATGGCCGGCGCCGCCATATTCCTCGCCTCACCGGCCGCCAGCTACATCACGGGCGTCATCCTGCCCGTCGACGGAGGGATCGCGACCCTGGCCTAGCCGGCCGGTTGCGTGCCGAGTGTGACCTTGACCGTCAGGTGCTTCGAGCCCCTGACGATATGGATCGTGACCGTGTCGCCCGGGTGCAGCGCCGAGATGACGCTGCTGACGTCCGGGGCGCTCCCGATCGTCGTCTTGTTTATTTCCACGATGATGTCACCTTGCTTCAGGCCGGCCGCTGCCGCGCCCGAGCCCGAGATCACGCTCATCACGACCGCACCCGAGGAAACGGTGAAGCCGTACTGTGCCTGCAGTGACGGCGTCATCGACATGATCTCGACGCCGATGAACGCGCCATGGTTGACGACGCTCTCTCCGGCCATGAGCGGCTTCAGCAGTGACTGGATCGTGGCAACGGGTATGGCGAATCCGATGTTCTGGGCGCTGGTGCCGTCGGGCAGGGTGCCGGCGACGGCCGTGTTCATGCCGATGACCGAGCCGTGCGAATCGAGCAGTGGTCCACCCGAGTTCCCGGGGTTGATGGCGGCGTCGGTCTGGATCATGTTGTTGAGGGTCTCTGAGGACGAGGTGGAGCCGGCGGTGACGGTGCGTCCGAGGGCGGAGACGATGCCGGCCGTCACCGTGGGCGTCCCGGCGGCGAGCCCGAGGGCGTTGCCGATCGCCACCACCGCGTCACCGACCTCGAGGGCGTTGGAGTTGCCCAACGTCACGGCCGGAAGTCCCGACGCGTTGTTGATCCTAATCAGGGCGACGTCGTCAATCGGGTTGGTGCCGATGAGCGTGGCCGGCAGGCTCTTGGTCGACCCGGTGCGCGTCACGGTGATCGATCCCCCGCCGACGGCGGCCGCGATGACGTGGTTGTTGGTGATCACGTAGCCCTTGGACGAGATGATCATCCCGGTCCCCTGGTCCTCGGTTCCCTGACCCTTCACGTCGATCGAGACGATCGATGGCTCGACCTTGTGGACCAGGGCCGGCACGGTCAAGCCGCTCGGCAGGACGGCGCCACCAGGTGAGCTGCTGTTCGAATTGATGGTGATGCCGTTGCTCGACGAGGAGGGGGCGGCGAAGTGGCCGGCGAGGCCCCCGACCAACGCGGCCACGAGCAGCAGCGAGATTCGGCTCGACCACAGGGTTCGCTTGGCGCGGTCCTGGGAGGACAGCGGAGCCTCGTCGGTGAGCGCCGGTGCGGCGAAAGGGCGTTGGCCGACGTCCTCGCCGGCGTCTGGCGTCGAGGACGCTGATGAGGGCGAATCGGCCGGTTCGCCGACGTCGAGGATCGTCGGCGCGCCGTAGGGGGCGAGGGGTCCGTCCTCGGTGCTCTCCGCCGGCGTCGGGTCCGAGGTGCCGAAAGGTAGTTCACTCACCGGGCCATGCTACGCACTGGTTTGTAAATTCTTTCTAAACCAGAGTGAAATGTTTGCTTATTCGCGAGCGACTAGGTTGGAGAGCCTATGTCGCGTCGCATTGAGATTGAAATCACCAGCCTGAACGGCGACGTGGCCACGTGGCGCGCCGCGGGAGCCAAACTGCCCAAGGGCGTGCTCAGCGCCGCACTGGTGCCCGGCGGGCCGGTCGTGGGCAACATCTATCGCGCCGATGTCGAGCAGTACATGGAGGGCATCGAGATCTTGTCGGTGATGGCGCCTAAGACCGCATCACCCCTTGATCCTCGCCACGAACGAATCGAACGCATCCCCACCGCCAAGCAGGGACCCGACGTCGTCGTCACCTACGCCCCCAAGGGCCGTGGGGGCGCTCGTCGCGAGGGTACTCGTGAGGGTGGCCCCGGACGCCGCGAAGGCGGCCCTGGTCGTCGCGAGGGCGGTCCTGGGCGCGGTGAGGGTGGCCCTGGACGTCGCGAAGGCGGACCAAGTCGTCGCCCAGCCGCTGAGGGCCGCATCGAGGGCGCAGAGGGCCACGGCGACGCCACGAAGCGTCCCGCCGGTCCCCCGAGGTCGAAGGATCGCGTTGGCGCCACCGGCGCCGAGCGGCCCACGCGAGCGCCCCGTTCCGACCGTCCCGGACGTCCGGGTCGTCCCGAACGCCCTTCCGGCCCGAGCCTGCCTCCGATGTCGACGACGCACCGCAACGCGCTGCTCGCCACACTCGCCCCCGAGCAACTGCCCGTAGCCGAGCAGTTGCTCCGTGGCGGCATGCCGGCCGTGCGCACCGCCGTGGCCGAACAGAACAAGAACGCCTCGGCCCAGGGCCGTCCGACCATCGACGCCACGACGATCGAGCGAATCGCCGAGGATCTGTTGGGCCGGACCACCTTGGCGTTGTGGAAGGACCGGGCGACGGGTGCCATCGGTGCCGGGCGTGAACTGCGCCTGCGCGACCTGCGCGCGGTCGTCACGTCGGCCAAGACGGTCTCGCTCGACGAAGAGGCTCGCGCCCAGTTGAAGGAGCTGCAGGTCGCCCTGACCGCTCGTCTCGAGCACCTTCGCACCGTGTGGAACGAGAAGCTCGAAGCCGCGGTTGCGGCCAAGAACGTGAAAGAGGCCCTGAGCCTCGTGGCGCGTCCACCGGACATGTCGACGCGGGTCAGCGGCGACATGGCCGCCAGGGTCGTCGCCATCACCTCCGAGGCACTGACCGCCGAACAGGATCCTGTTCTCTGGAAGGAGATCGTGACCTTGACGATCGATACCTCGATCCGTCGCAACGTGAAGCCCGCCGGCATACCCGACGACGAGTCCTGCAAGGCCCTGGCCGTGCACAACGCCGGGGCGATCCCCGAACTGGCGAAGTTGCTGGGTATGAAGGTCCCGCCGCCGCCGCCGCCGACACGGATCGTTCGCCGTCCGGCTACTCGCCGCGCATCGTAAGCAGCCGGGCCTTCCAGCCGAGGGACTCGTACAGCGACTTCATCGCCCTGTCCCCCGGCAGCGCGTAGGCGTCCTTGGGCGGGACTTCGAGGGCCAGTAGGGCCTTCATGAGCGATTGAGCGACGCCGCGGCGACGGTGCGCCGGCGACACGTACAGCGCCTCAACCAACTGGGATCGACAGATCGCGAATCCTCGAAGTTGCCCCTCGTCTTCTTCGGTCCAGAGTTCACCGCGCGACGCGAGACCGGCCACGAAGTCCGGAGTCGATCTCTCGCCAACGATGTTCGCCAACAACTCGGGGCCGCCACGATGGCTCTTGAGCCTCTTCACGGCGTCATCTACCATCGTCCGCAACTCAGGAGTGACGCTCTGCACCCGCACGACGGTCACGGCCTCGCCGCCGATCACCGCAACGCGGCTGGGGCACTGGGACTACTAGACACAGTCGCGACAGAGCGTCTTGGCTCTGTCGGCCAGCTGGCTGGTCTTCTTCAACAATCGGCAGGAGCCGCAACGGAATTCGTCATCCTGCTTGGGCAGGATCGTCTCGGTCGCGTCAACCAGGAGGTCCACCTCACCGGGCGCTTCTTCGTCGTCCTCCGGAGTCGAGGTGCGTCGAATCGTCTCGGCGAGGACCTCGTCGAGCGCCAGTTCGATGTCGGCGTCGTTGATGACTTCCTCGTCATCGACCGCGACGACCTCGGGAACGACCTCGTCGTCCTCGACGTCCTCGACGTCCTCGACGTCGACGACCTCTTCGACCAGGACATCCTCTATTTCATCGTCACTGACGATCTCTTCGTCGAAGCCTGCGACGAGTTCTTCCTCGTCGAACACCTCATCTGATTCAGCGTCACTGGACATAAGTTCCTCTTCTGTAGCGCTGGAATTGTAGAGCCTTTTTGCAGGGGGGTGACGCCAATTGGCATAAAGAATGCATAATCATTCGATTATCTAGCGTTTTGGACGATTTCTTTCGGCCGCGCGCTCCGCTTCCAGCCGTTCGAGGTCGGTGTCGGAGAAATCGATGAATCGCATGGCGTCGGCGATTCCTGCGTGGCCGGCCTGTTCGCGAATCAACCGGGCCATCTCGTGGGCCACCCTGCGGTAGCTGGGATGGCCCTGGGGGCCCGAGCGCAGCTCGATGACGTGCATCGCCTCGCGGGCGTTCATCTGCATCACGTAGCGAATGCGAAACGCGAGGGCGACGGCGTACTGCGCCTGCTCGGGGAGTTCGTCACGCAAGTCGTAGTAGAGGTCGGCCGAGCGACCAAGCGACTCCTCGTAGCGATCGGCGAGACCGGCCTCGCGAATCACCTCAGGCACGTCGTAGCCGAGGTCGACGGTGAGCGGCTGCCACTCGATCGTGAGCAGACGGTGGCGCTGGAGGTCGCGAAAGGCCCCGTAGTCGGTGACGAGCTCGAAGCGGTAGTCGGTGCGCTCGAAGGCGCGTCCCGGACGGTGGCGTCGGTTCCTGCGATTCCCCACGTACGTCGACATCAGGTGCGCGCGGTCCTCGCCGCCCATGACCGCGACCCGGCGTTGCGCCTCGTCGTGGGACATCGTCGAGTTGGCGAAGACGATGGCTTCGAGCACGCGACTCTCGCCGTCGGGGTCGTAGCCGACGAGTCGCACCCGTTCGCTCGGCTCGTCCTCATCGAGCTCGGCCCACATCGAATCGATCACGTCTCTCGTGGCGCCGCGGGTGCGGGCCATGTAGTCGGACCAGGCGATGCCGCGCTCGGGCACGTCGATTCGCCGCAGGAACGAAGGGATGACCTTGACCAGCTCTTCGAGCATCAGATCCGCGTAGTGGCGCACCTCGGGCAACGGATGGGCACGCATGTGTAAGAGGAGCGACTCGTAGGCCTGGCCCGACGCGTAGATGCCGAGGTTCGACAGGGCGCTCGCCGGGAGCAGTCCGCGCGTCGCGTCCAGGGCCTTGGCCCGAATCGCCTGGCGGTAGACGAAGTCGGTGTCCTCGGGGGTCTTGGGATACTTCTTCGCGATCCAATCGGTCAGCGTGGGCAGCAGTTCGGCGTAGGTGTCGAACATGCGGTCCATCTCGCCGACGTAGCGAGCGCCGAAGCGCGACTCCAGGACGTCGTGGTCACGGTAGAAGCGGTAGTGGCCGTTGGAGAGGCGGCGATCGTAACCGAGGTAGCGAGTCGACTGTTCGAGGTAACTCATCAGACGGCCCCACTCAAGCACCTTGGTGAGGATGTTGCTCGCCTGCTCGCAGGCCAGGTGCACGCCGCCCAGCTGAGCCACCGAGTCGTCGCCGTACTCGTAGAAGATCCTCTGGTACAACTCGTCGGCGCGATCGAGGCCCACCGTCGCGTCGATGGTGGCGTCGCCCGACAAGTCGAGGTCGCCGACGAATTCGTCGAGGAAGAGTCGCCGAAGGCTCTTGGACGAACGCGAGTAGCGCGCGAAGAGGGCGCCCTTGACCACCTCTGGCAGGTTGACGAGGGCGAACACCGGGCCCTCCAGGTTCGTGAAGTACCGACGCAGGATGGCCACCTCGGCGTGGGTGAACTCTTCGGCGACGTAGGAGTGCATGGGGTTATGAGATTAGGGGCGAAATCATGTGCGCGGGTGGACGCTGGAGGCGCCCGCCACGACGCTGCGCAGCACCGCGTCACGGGCTTCGAGGGCCACCTCGGCGACCCGGGTGAGGTGGCTCATCCGGGCCAGTTGCTCGCACAGGTCCGCCACCTGCTTGGCGTTCCGCACGAAGTCCCCCGGCGAGGTCTGGCCGATCTCGACGTCGGCGAGGTCGAGCACGGTGCCGAGCGACGCTCCCCTGGCCCAGGCGGCGATGGTGGTGGCGAACTTGCCGTCGGGCTCTTTCGCGGTGGGGACCTGGAATCGTCCCTCGATCTCGCGGATCGTCGCGCCGATCACCGTGATCTCGGCCAGGCGGTCGTTCATGTTGATGCGACGTTCCTGGCCCAGGCGATCGTTGAGCGAGCGCTTCTTCTTGGTGGTGACCTGCTTGGAGGCGTTGGGCGCGCGCGCCGCCCGCTTGGACTCATAGACGAAGCACGACAGCAGGCCCGCGAGTTGGGCCGGTTCGAGTTCCTCGAAGACACCGGCGTTGATCGACTCAGCGATCAGCAGATCGCACTCGTGGTAGATCGAACGCAGCAGCTGGCCGCTCGCGGTCAGGCGCCAACCCTCGGCGTAGCCGAGCTCTTCGAGCACGTGGTGGCGCGCCACCATCTGGTCGCCGAGGGGACGCTTGTTGCCCGCCGGACGGCGATCGGTCTCGAACTGCGCGTAGGAGCGCCGGACGACCTCGAGCGCCGTCTCGTACTCGAAGTGGTTGATGAGGTTCGCCGTGAAGTTGTAGGTCGGGCGGAATGACGAGTGCAGGTCCGACGGCGGGGCGAGCGCCACGCGCCCGACGTCCTGGAGCGCGACCTCGTTGGCGAAGCAGACGATCGCGTGGCCCTCGTCGTCGAGTCCGCGCCGACCGGCCCGCCCGGTCATCTGGGAGAACTCGCCACTGGTCAGGAACTTGCGACCCGCGTCGGAGTACTTGGAGAACTTCTCGAGCGCCACCGAGCGCGCGGGCATGTTCACGCCGAGCGCCAAGGTCTCGGTGGCGAACACGACGGCCAACAGGTTCAGTTCGAAGCAGGCCTCGACGATCTCTCGGAAGGCCGGCACCATTCCCGCGTGGTGCGCCGAGAGGCCTCGACGCAGGCAGTCGATGAAGTCGGCGTACTCGAGCGCCTTCAGGTCGTCGTCCGAGAAGCCGGTCAGCCTCGCCTCGGCGATCCTCTCAATCTCGCGTCGCTCCTCGGGGGTGGTGAACAGCAGGCCGTCGCGTCGACACTGGTGCACCGCGTCGTCGCAGGCCGCCCGCGAGAATATGAAGACGATGACGGGCAACAGGTCCTCTCGTTCGAGGGCCTGGAGCAGCTCACTGCGTCGCGGGGCGCGAAACGGCGGTGGTGGCGCACTCGTCTTGGGGCCCTTCCACTTGGGGCCCGGTCGGAAGCGTCGCGTCGCCTTGGTCATGTTGTCGATGCGACGCGACTCGTCCGATAGCCGAGGTCCGTCGAGCAGATCGACGATCTCCGCTCCGGGTTGGCCGCGCTTGACGATCGCCAGGTGGTTGTGGAGCTGGATGGGCCTCGTCTTCTCCACGATGACGGCGGTCGGTCCGCGGACCTCGCTGAACCACTCCCCTATGAAGTCCGCGTTGCCGATGGTGGCCGACAGGGCTACGAAGCGCACGGCCGACGGGGTCAGGATGATGACCTCCTCCCAGACGCCTCCGCGGAAGGGGTCTTGGAGGTAGTGCACTTCGTCGAGCACGACGAGGCCCAGGGTCATGAGCTGGTGGGACTCGGTGAGCAGCATGTTGCGCAGCACCTCGGTGGTCATCACGATGACGTCCGCGCCGTGGTTGATCGACGTGTCGCCGGTCAAGAGACCCACCCGGCTCGACCCGTAGAGGGTGCTCAACTCGTTGTACTTCTGGTTCGAAAGTGCCTTCAGGGGTGTGGTGTAGAAGGCCCGCTCACCGCGCTCGAGGACTCGGCCGATGGCGTAGTTGGCAATGAGCGTCTTGCCTG
>JADGOJ010000135.1 GCA_017883045.1 Acidimicrobiales bacterium | reverse complement strand
GTCGTGTCGAGGCCTGTACGCGAGAACGCCGAAGGTACACCGGTAGCCACGCGCGCGAACTGACCGCGTCTCGGGCGGCAGAAGCCTGTCGGCCGTCTCGTTTGTCGGGCTTCAGGCTCAACACGCTGAATTGCTGACCTCCGGCCCTTACTTCTGCATGATCGAGGATCGCCCTTCCCGGTGGTGTGATGGTGCCGCCTCGCCGTTGGCCGTGTCTCGGCGTGGGTTGACGTGTGACGGGCTCGGTCCCGGCCATCTTCTCCTGATCACATCGCCGGGGACACAGTGCGACGCACAACACAGGCCTTGTCCCTACCGCGACTCAGAGATGCTTCACGCGTGATCGGAGATGCGGATACAAGCGGCAGCGAGGACTGGCTCAAGGTCTCTCCTGCGGCGGGCACACGGCCGAGCAGTGAAGCTCAGAGCGCTTTGTCTATCTGTGAGGCCCGACCGAGCCGCTCGCCTGCCAGCCCAGGCGGAGGGTGTCGAGAGCCTCATGGAGCAGGCTGTCGATATCGCCGGGAACTGAACTCGGGATTTGGTCCAACGCACCCAGTCGGGCGATTCCATAGACGGTGCCCCACGCGGCGGCGCAACGACGGAGCAGCTCGGGCTCGGGGATGCCAGCCGGCTGACATGCCGCGACCGTGTCGTGAAGAAGGTTCCAGTAAGCGTTCGCCGCGCGCTGGAGCCGGGGGTGGTCCGGTTTGTTGACGAGAGGCCCATAGGCGAGATCGTGGACGTGTGGTCGTTCGCGGATGAAGGAGATGTACACCGCCATGAGCACGTGCAGTCGTCTCACCGGGTCGCCGCCGGACACCGCGAGCGCGGCAACTGCCTGATCAGCGGCCTCCTGGAGTCCGGCCCCCGCTACGGCAGCCAGGAACGTCCGCTTGTTGCCGAAGTGAACATAGGGCGCCTGGTGACTGACCCCCAGCTCCTCGGCGACGCGCCTGAGACTCAGGTGCTCCGCAGGGTGATCCGTCAGCATCTGCAGCGCCATCTCGACAAGTCGTTCGTCGAGCGTGCCGCTGGCATTTTGAACCGCTTGCACGGTGCCCACGCCATGCCTCCCTTCGCCTGCTGTTGACAGTGTCAACCTAAGGCGGTCAGAATGCTAGTTGACACTGTCAAGTGCGTCGATGTAGGGGGGCGATGAGATGGCGATTGTGGAAGAACGACACACGGTGGAGACCCAGGTTGGTCCGCTGGCCGTCCGGGTGGTTGGGCAGGGCCCGACCGCGGTGCTGTGGCACAGCCTCTTCGTTGACGAACGGTCCTGGGGCCGGGTGGTGGACGAGCTCGCCACCCAGCGGCGCCTGGTCATCATCACCGGCCCAGGACACGGCGCCAGCGGGGACCCAGGCCGGCGCTACACGCTCGACGATTGCGCCGAGGCCGCGGGTACGATCCTCGACGCGGTTGGTCCCAACGAGCCGGTGGACTGGGTGGGCAACGCCTGGGGTGGCGGCGTCGGCATCGTCTTCGCCGCCAGGTGGCCCGAGCGATGCCGAACGCTGGTGACGTTGGGGACGCCGGTCCAGCCGCTGAGTCTGGCGGAGCGAGTCCGCACGATCAGCTTGCTCGCTGCCTACCGTCTGCTTGGCCCGGCTGGCTTCATCCGCACGGGGGTGGTCGACGCCATGCTGTCAGCGCGGACCCGCGCACAGGACCCGGCCGCGGTCACGTTGCTCGAGGACGCGTTGATCCACGCCGACCGGGGCGCACTCCGCAACGCTGTCGTGTCGATCTCGCTTATGCGGTCGGACCTGACCCAGCGGCTTGCCGAGATCTCGGTCCCATCGCTCTTCGTCACCGGCAGCGACCACAAGGGGTGGACGCCCGAGCAGGCCGTGGCTGTCAGCAAGCTGCTGCCGCGTGGTTCATCCGCGGTTGTCGAGGGTGCCGCGTATCTCGTGCCGTTCGAGAACCCGACCGCAACAATTCAGCTGGTGCGCCAGTTCTGGGCTGACCACCCGTCGAAGATGACCCCGCCATGAAGCGCGAGATCGCCGACCGAAAGACCAGATACCGGCCGCCGCAGCGGTGTCGGCCGCGGGACTGGTCCTGCGCAACGACCGAGCCGTCGCCGGAAGACGAGCCCGCCCAGCCCACAGCGCCCGGTCTGCGCGAAATCGGCAGAAGGCCCTGACACCGGACCACCATCGCACTCATGGTGCCGAGGGTTGGGTCTTGACCGATCAGGGGGATGGTGACCGGTGAACGGGGCTCCGATCGACTGGCTACCCCAAGCACGACCGTCTTCCAGTCGATGTCAGCCCTTCCAGTTGATGTGCATCGATCGATTCCAGCCCTTCGGACCCCCGCTCTGACCCCCGCGAGCAGTCAGCCGGCTGGCGAGCGCTCCCACCGGGGCGGACGCCGATCGATGAGCCCAGAGGGTCATTGGTGTCAGGTGGTAGCGCGCGATCACATCGGGCAGCCAGTCGGGCTGCGCGAACGGTAGCTGTACCGCTCCCCAAGCGCCGCGATCGCGGCGCGAAGCCACGCAGGCGCCAGCGGTCGCGACTACTTCTCGGCCGTTTCCTTGAGGCCCTCCAGCATCGGTCCCCAGTTGTCCGCGGCCATCTTGTCGGCCTCTTGCTGGGTCGCGTTGTTGTCCTGGGTGAGGGTCAAGGTGGTCTTGCCACCCTTCTCCGCTAGTTCGCACGTGACGGCGTGGTAGTTCTCAGGCTTGTCCGCACTGCCGCCCATCGGGCTCCAGTGCGTGTACTTCAGGAGCTTCTCGGGCTCGATCTCCAGAACGGTGCCCTTGTCCACGTAGGACTTGCCCTTCCATTCGCCCTTCCAGGCGATCGGGCTGCCGACCTTCCAGTCCGTCGTGAGGTTGGTCCCATGCATGTATTGCTTGACTTTGGCCGGATTCGTCAGCGCGTCCCAGACCTTGGCCTTTGGGGCGTCGATCGCGACCGTCGAGACTGCTTCAAATCCTCTCGCCACCTGTTGCCTCCTTGTTGTCTCGACGCCGCACGGCGCGTGACTTTCGTTTGATCGTTCTCGCCGAGATTGGCGCTGCTCGGCGAGATCGGCGACACGGGGCGGTTCCGCTCGGCCGACGCGTTCGCCGCGCTCGCCGGCGTGGCCCCGATCCAAGCCAGTTCTGGCCAGTCGGGCCGGCTACGGCGCGACACCATCCACCCGAGAAGTGATCGCGTGATCGAGCATCGCTCGCGCCGCCAGCACCAGCTCGTGCGAGACGCACAAAGGCGCGCGCCCGCCCCATTCCTGTGTTGAGCGGTCGGTGGGCAGAACCCTACTTCCCTTTCTCGATTGCCAGTTCGACTTCCTTCGCCCCACTCGCATAGAGCTTCTCTTCATCCGGAGCGAGCTGGTAGAGGAGTCGCAGGAACTGTCCCGCGTGACGGAGTTCTTCACCGGCGATGTCCATAAGCACCGCGATGGCGAGCTTGTCGTCCGTTGACTCGGCAAGCTGCACATACAGTTGATTCGCTTCGTACTCCGA
>JADGOJ010000134.1 GCA_017883045.1 Acidimicrobiales bacterium | reverse complement strand
GCGGCGTTGCTGCGTCAGACTTTCGTCCATTGCGCAAGATTCCCCACTGCTGCCTCCCGTAGGAGTCTGGACCGTGTCTCAGTTCCAGTGTGGCTGATCGTCCTCTCAGACCAGCTATCCGTCGTAGCCTTGGTGGGCCGTTACCCCCCCAACAAGCTGATGGACCGCGAGCCCCTCCCAAAGCGAAAAAACATTTCTTTCCTCGATCATGCGATCATTGAAAGACATCCGGTATTAGCACCGGTTTCCCGGTGTTATCCCAGTCTTCGGGGCAGGTTGCTCACGTGATACTCACCCGTTCGCCACTAAATCTTCCAGAGCAAGCTCCTTGGATTCCGTTCGACTTGCATGTGTTAAGCACGCCGCCAGCGTTCATTCTGAGCCAGAATCAAACTCTCCATCAAGATTTTTCGAGGACCGAAATCCTCTACGAATCAGAGAGCCAGATGGGTGACTCTAATACCCACCTGACAGCAACGAGTACCACGGGGTGGCCTCGTTGCCTACTGCAATACTTCTTTTGACGAACGACGCGTCCTGTTAGATCAGTCCATCGTCGCCCGTACTGGCTTTTGGCTCTCGTTCTTCCGTTTTCAAGGAGCGACAACACACACGACCGAAGTCGGAGGTGTGAAGTACACCATCTCGGGATTTCTCCGTCGAATCTGCAGCCGAGTTTCCCCGGCTTCAGGGATGCCTACCTTACCAGCGCCGTCTGCCAGGGTGCAAATCGCACCCGGCCGCGGTCTCTGCGGTGGGATAACCAGAGTAGCAGACGCGCAACGCCTCGAATCACCAATTCGCTCGACAATCTGTCCGCCAGCCCGAGCCCTCGCCGCTGCCTGCTCCGGGTTGCTTCGGTGCGCTCGACCGAACTAGGGGGCGGTGGCGTACTCCACGAAGGCGCCAAGGGTTCCGATCAGGCGCATCTCCTCAATCGTTCGCGCTCTTGAATTCAAGAGGTCCTCGGTGCAGACGAGGAACGCCAGGCAGCGTGCCCGGCTGACCGCGACGTTCAGGCGGTTGCGTGAGAACAGGAACTCCGGCCCGCGGGGCATGTCCTCGCCCGACGACGTCGTCATCGTGAAGAACACCACCGGAGCCTCGCGACCCTGGAACTTGTCCACCGTGCCCACCTGCACCCCCTCGATGCCCGGGGTTCGCTCGAACCTGGCGCGCAGGAGGCGAACCTGGTCGTTGTAGGGCGCCACCACCATGAAGTCCTCGTCGATCAAGGGACGGCGCTCCCCCGCCTGGTTCGTCCACTCGGTGCCGATCATCTCGAGGATCTTCGCCGCTACCAGCCCGGCTTCCTCCTCAGACTCGGTCGATCGATCGGCGTGATGGGCCTCGATCCATCGCAGGCCGGTGCCGAACTCGGTCGCCTGCTGAGCGCACGAGGCGTGGCTCGTCAGGCGGCCTTCGTAGATCTGATTCGAGATGAACTCGCAGACGTCGGGATGCATGCGCCGGGTCTCGGCGATGAACACGCCCTGGCGCGCGGAGATGGTCGCGTGGTCGCCCAGGATGTGCTCGAGCACGCTCGCCCCCGAGCCGTCGGGATGTTCGGCCTGGGAGACCTGGCTCAACTGCAGCGGATCGCCGAGCAGGATCAGGTTGCGCGCGGCGTTCGCCGAGGCGACGGCATCAGCGAGCGCCAACTGACCGGCTTCGTCGACGATCAACACGTCGACCGGGAACGGCCGCATGCCCGGTCGAGCCCACAACCAGGTCGTGCCCGCGATGAGGTTGTACTGTTCGCTCTCGACGTCAGCGGCGGCGTTGGAGTACCTGACTCCCTCGAGGGCTCCGGACTTGGGCTTTTTCGCCCGTCGAAGCGCCCGAAGGAGAGCCAGGTCGCCCTTCTGGGCGAACACCTCGTACGTGGCGGCGAAGAGGTTGTCGATCGCGGCGTGGCTCATCGCCGTGATGCCCACTCGTTGGCCCGACTTGATCAAATGGTGGATGATGTGCGAGCCGCTGTAGGTCTTGCCGGTTCCGGGAGGACCCTGAATCGCCACGTAGCTGCCGTCGAGGTGCGCGACCCACTCGAGCGTCGCCCCAAGGTCGTCGCGAAAGAGTCCGTCGATTGGACCGTGGCCCGGGGTGAAGCGAGGCTGCTCGCGTGCCAGCAGCGCGAGCGACACCCGGCTCGGCGGGTCGGTCTCCGTCGGGCGCAGGACCTGCTCAGCGAGATGGAAGAGCACGCCGGGCTTCTCCTGGGGCCCGATGTAGTCATCGATCGTCACCACCGACGGCAGGCCGCCGGCCTGCTCGTGGCGTTCCTGCCAGCGCATCTTCAGCTCTCGACGCTCGAGGTCGATCTGGGGCAGGTAGCCGTAGCCGCGCTCGACGCCGACGCCGGTGTACAGGACCTGCTTCTTCTCGGCGAAGGCCGGGTCCACCGGCTGAGCCGGCCACGTGAAGACCGCGTTCCTCGCCGGCGCGCCACGACTCAGGACGTCTTCGAATCCAACGAAGCTCAGGTTGGCGATGAACTCAGGGTCACGGTAGAGCGTGGCGAAGTCCGACGCCGCCTCGGCGAATCTCGGCTCGGTGTTGGCGATTCGCTCGCGACGCCAGTAGTTGAGCAGGTCGCCGAGCAAGTGCTCAGGGCTGCGCTCGCCGAACCGTTTCAGACCCTCGACCAGTCCATCGGTGTCCAGGGCGCGCTGTTCCTCTTCGAGCACGGCCTCGCGCCACGGGATCTCTGCTGCGCGGTGCTCGATGAGCCAATCGCGCAGGGCCATCGTCGCGGCGACGTCGTCCTCGTTGTAGCGCGCGATGTCGTCGAGAAGTCGACGGTCCTTGGTCGCCATGTACTGCTCGTACTCAACGACCGCCCCGGCCCCTTGCTCGATGCCACCACGACGCTCGAAGCCGGTCAGTCGCTCCAGGTACTTGAGCCCGTAGGACTCGGTGCCCACCTGCAGCGAGTTCTTCGCAATCAGGTAGAGGTCCACGAAGAGCCCGGTCTCGACCAGCGACGTGAAGAGGCTCTCGGTCTCGGTGCCCCTGGTCAGTCGCTCCAGCGATGACCTCTCCGTGTGGTTGTAGTGGTAGACGTGCATGCCGGGGAACCGCTTGCGGCGGCTCGCGAAGAATTCGACCAGCTTCTTGATCATGACGGCTTGGGCTTCGAGGTCGTGGGCCCAGCGTTGGTCGTACGTCCACTCCCCCTTCGAATCGCGGTAGTAGAGGCCACTCAGAAAGAACAGGTCGTGCTGGGGTGTCCAGAAGGGGTGGCCCTCGAAGTCGAAGAAGACGTCGCCGTCGTCGGGCGCGGGCAGGTGGTCGAAGCCGTGGCCGAACACCGGATCCTCGGTGGACTCGACGAGCTCGAAGACCGGCGGTTCGTCGGAATGCTGGCGTGACTCCGCCTGCAGGGTGGCCTGACGAGTCAGCCGAGCGAGGTTCTCGTCATGGAGATCGGGAACCGACTCGCGGCGCGTGGAGAGTTCGACCACCGTTCGCACGCCGACGTGCTCGAGCGCCGTGCGCTCGGGACGTCGGATGTTGGCGACGAAGACGAGTGAGTCCTCGGCACGCC
>JADGOJ010000133.1 GCA_017883045.1 Acidimicrobiales bacterium | reverse complement strand
GCCGCCGAGGGACCCGAGGGCCCGTATCTCACCTTCGAGGGCGTCGAGGGCCTGCCGCCCTCGGTGGACTTCGAGGACCTCTCGCCCAACGCCTAGACGTCACACCGCTTCCCTAGCGTCGCGGGGGTGAAGAGCCACTCCGTCCACGTCTGTCGCGATTGCGGCACGACGTCGCCGCGATGGGCGGGACGTTGCCCGGGCTGTGGCGGGTGGAACACGCTCGACGAGGAGCGGACCAACGCGAGAACCCGTGGCGCGACCGCGCCGGTCACGACCTCCCTGCGCGACGTGGGCGAATCGACCGCGACGGTGCGTTCGACGGGCGTCGGCGAGCTCGACCGGGTGCTCGGCGGCGGTTTCATCGCGGGATCGACGACGTTGCTCTTTGGCGAACCGGGCGTCGGCAAGTCGACCCTCGCGCTGATGTCGCTGCGCGCGCTCGCCGAGGCCGCGATGCCGGTGCTCTTGATCGCGGTCGAGGAGTCGGCGCCGCAAGTGGCCCAGCGCGCCCGGCGTCTCGGCGAGGTGCCCCACGGCCTCGAGGTCGCCGCGACGACCAGCGTCGACGCGGCCGAGCAGTTGCTGGGCGAACGGCGTCCCACGCTGTGCGTGGTGGACTCGATCTCGGCGATGAGCGACGACTCGGCCTCGGGCGTCAGGGGATCGGTCGCCCAGGTGCGCCACGTCGCCGAGCGACTGTGCGCGGTTGCCAAGGCGACCGGCACGGCGTTGCTGCTCGTGGGACACGTCACCAAGGACGGCGAGCTCGCCGGACCGCGCGCGCTCGAGCACCTGGTGGACACCGTGGTACGCATCGAGGGCGACCGCCACGGCTCTCTGCGCCTGGTGCGCGCGCTGAAGCACCGCTTCGGGCCGACCGGCGAGGTGGGGCTGCTCGAGATGGTCCCCGAGGGCCTGCGAGAGCTGCCCGATGCGACCGCCCTGCGCGGCTCCCAGCTCAGCGTCCCGGGCGTCGTCTTCACCGTGACCAACGACGGTTCGCGCTCGTTCCTCGTCGAGATGCAGGCGTTGGTGGCGACCGGCTCGGGATCGCCGCGGCGCGTGGCCCACCAAGTCTCCTCCCAACGCCTGGCGCTCATGCTCGCTGTCTTGGAGTCGCGCTGCGGGGTCGACACCAGTGGCGCCGACGTCTTCGCCGCGACGGCCGGAGGACTGCCGGCCAACGAACCCGGCGTCGACGTGGCCCTGGCCCTGGCGGTGGCGTCCGCGGCGCTCGACTTCGCCGTGCCGAGGTCGCTCGCGGCCATGGGCGAGGTCGGCCTGGCCGGTGAGTTGCGAGCCGTGACGGGCCTGACCCGGCGCGTGCGAGAGGCCCAGCGCCTGGGCGCGACGGTGGTGATCGTGCCGCGCGAGGGCGAGCTCGAGGACGTGCCCGGAGTGAGGACAATGCGCTGTCGTTCCCTCGCCGAGGCCATCACGGCGGCCCGCACTGACATGAAATAGCAAAAGTGCGGTAGAATTACTAATCCCCCTATTGCCCAACGGGCGGATTTCCCCTGAGGAGAACCTGGTTCATGACAGTTCGCAAGTACAAGAAGGGCGATCGTCTCGTCTACCCCCACCACGGCGCCTGCACGGTGGAAAAGATCGAGAAAATGACGGCTTTTGACGTGAAGCAGGACTATCTGAAGCTGAAGGTCGCCTACACCGACCTGGTGCTGATGGTGCCGGTCGCCAACGCCGAGTCGGTGGGGCTGCGCGACGTCATCAACGACGAAGAGGTCGAAGAGGTCTTCGCCGTGTTGCGCAAGAAGGAAGCGCGCATGCCGACCAACTGGTCACGTCGCTTCAAGAACCACTCGGAGAAGCTCCGCTCGGGCGACATCTACCAGGTCGCCGAGGTGGTGCGGAACCTCTCGATCCGCGACAAGGACAAGGGCCTGTCGGCGGGTGAGAAGCGGATGCTGACGCGCGCGCGCCAGATCCTCGTCTCCGAGCTGACTTTCGCGTTGAACGTGGACACGGAAGCGGCTGAAGAAAAGCTCGCCTCGGTCCTTCCGTAGCCGTGTCGGTCGCGGCCGTAGTGGTTGCCGCGGGCCGGGGCGTCCGCTTCGGCGGACCCAAGCAGTTCGCCCAACTCCGCAACGACACCGTTACGGCCCACAGCATCCGCGCCGCGCGCTCGGTGGCGTCGCGTGTCGTGCTCGTGGTCCCCTCCGACTACGAAGGGGACGGCGAGGGCGCCGACCAGATCGTCGTCGGCGGGGCGACTCGGGCCGCCTCAGTGCGGGCCGGACTGGCCCAGTGCGCCGACGCTGACATCGTCGTCGTGCACGACGCCGCGCGCCCCTTGGCGACCCCCGCGCTCTTCGCGGCGGTCGTGGACGCCGTCAACGCCGGGGCCGACGCCGCCGTGCCCGGCCTCGTGATCACCGATACCGTGAAGCGGGTGGTGCGCGACGGCTCGACGCTCGTGATCGAGGCGACGGTGCCACGCGACGAACTGGTCACCGTCCAGACCCCCCAGGCCTTTCGCCGCGACGCCTTGACTCGCGCGCACGCCGCGGCCGACGAGGCCACCGACGACGCCGCGCTCGTCGAAGCCTTCGGCGGACGGGTCGTCGTCGTCCCCGGCGAGATCGACAACATCAAGATCACCCTGCCCGACGACCTCGACAAGGTCGCTGCCCACGAAGGAGGCCGCCGATGAGGATCGGACACGGCATCGATGTGCATCGCGTCAGCGACGATTCGACCCGAGAGCTCTGGCTCGGCCTCGTGCTGATACCCGGCGCGTCGGGGTTGGCTGGTCACTCCGACGCCGACGTGGCGACCCACGCGCTGTGTGACGCGCTGCTCGGCGCCGCGAACCTCGGCGACCTCGGTCGCCACTTCCCCGACACCGACCCTGCGTTCGCCGGCACGTCGTCGCGCCGCCTGCTCGAGCTCACGATGTTGCTGATCGCCGCGCAGGGGTTGCGCGTCACCTCGGCGGACGTCACCATCATCGCGGAGCGCCCGAAGCTGGCCGACTTCATGGCGGCGATGTCCGACGAGCTCTCGTCGGTCGTGGGCGCCCTGGTGACCGTGAAGGCGACCACCGTCGAAGGCCTCGGCGCCCTCGGTCGTGTCGAGGGGATCGGCGCCACCGCCGTCGCCCTGATGGAGGAGACCAGATGAGTCCGCGCCCCGCCCCTCGCCGAAGCTCTTCGAGCGGCCGCCCGCCACGCCAAGGCGGCCGGCCGATGACCGGCGGTCAGGTCGGAGGACCCCGTCGCGCCCCGACCGGACGCGAGAAGGAGGGCCTCGGGGGTGAGCAGGTCGAAGGGCGTCACGCGGTGCTCGAACTCTTGAAGGCCCGCCGTCGAGCGGTCCAGAAGGTCTACATCGCCGACGCCCAGGACTCGTCGGACATCCTCGACGCCATTGAGTTCGAAGCGCAGCGCCAGCGCGTGCCGGTCCAGGTCGTCTCGATGACCCGACTGGACCGCGAGGCGCGCACCGAAGGCCATCAGGGGGTCATGGCCATCGCGTCGCGCCTCGAGACCGTCGGGCTCGACGACCTCCTGAAGAAGCCGCGCCCGTTCCTC
>JADGOJ010000132.1 GCA_017883045.1 Acidimicrobiales bacterium | reverse complement strand
TTGGACTACGTGCGACCTCGAGCTCGACCTCATCATCAGAGCTGACCACCGCGCGGAGTGGAAAGACGCCGACGAGCTGACCGCAGCTCTCGCGGCCGGCTATCTCAGCGATGAGGTGGTCACCACGATGCTCCCTGTCGCCCAGGCGATCCACGACGATCCCGGCGGCTTCATCCGCGAGCTGCCGGACTGGCGGGACTTTCCCGGGATCGACGGTCTGGGTCCGCTGGATCTGCCCATCGACGCCGCCTGGCGGCACCTCGTTCGCTGAGGGCCGAGAGCGTGGGTTGACGGGGCACTTACAGTGCCTGCATGCGTGTTCCTGAGTGGCGACCCGCACTCACGGCAGCGCACGACGCTGCCCTCGAGTGGCTCGAGCACCTCGCCGAGCGGCCGGTGAGGCCCGAGGTCGACTACGACGCGATGTACGCGGCGCTTCACGAACCTATGCCCGAAGCCGGGCTGCCCGCGGAACAGGTGATCGCTGAGCTCGACGCCGCCGTACGGCCAGGGCTGATGGCCATGAACCACGGTCGGTTCTTCGGCTGGGTGATCGGCGGGTCGACCCCGGCCGGCGTCGCGGCTGACTGGCTCGTGGCCGCGTGGGACCAGAACACCGCGATGGCCGAGCCCACTCCGGGCGTCTCCGCCCTCGAAGCGGTCACCGCCGAATGGCTGCTGGAGCTGCTCGATCTGCCACGGTCGTGCTCGGTGGCCTTCGTCACCGGAGCCCAGGTCGCGAACCTCGTGTGCCTCGCGGCCGCGCGTGACCGGGTGCTGGCGGACTCCGGGTGGGACGTCGAAGGCGACGGCCTCGTTGGGGCGCCGCCCGTGTCCGTCCTTGCGGGTGAGTTCGTCCACCACACGGTGGGCAAGGCGGTACGGATCCTCGGCCTCGGCGAGTCGCGCATGATCGAGGTCGCGGCCGACGACAACGCCCGCATGCGGCCCGATGCGCTCGCCGACGCCTTGGCCGGCATCGAGGGACCGGCCATCGTCTGCGCACAGGCCGGTGAGATCGCGACAGGAGGGATCGACCCGCTCGCGGCCATCGCCGATGTCGTGGACGCCCGGCGCGACCTCGCCCCGACGTGGCTGCATGTGGATGGCGCGATCGGGCTGTTCGCGCGCGCGTCGAGCGTCCTGGCGCCGAAGTTCGCCGGTGCCGAGCGTGCCGACTCGTGGTGCACCGACGCGCACAAGTGGCTCAACACGCCGTACGACTGCGGGATCGCGATCGTCCGCGACCGGGAGGCGCACCATCGGGCGATGACGCTCCACGCGTCGTACCTGCCGCAACCCAGCGCAGCGCGTGACCCCATCGACTGGAACCCCGACATGAGCCGTCGCGCGCGAGCCACCGCCGTGTACGCGACGTTGCGATCCCTCGGCCGGTCGGGCGTCGCCGAGATCGTCGAGCGCGACTGCGAGATGGCACGCCTGCTCGCCGAGGGCGTACGGGCGATCCCCGGCGCCGAGGTTTGCAACGAGGTCGAGCTCAACCAGGTGCTGGTACGACTGCTCGACCCGGCGGGACAGGACGACGACGCGCACACACGCGCGGCCCTGACTCGGTTGCAGGAGAGCGGAGTGGCCTTCCCGAGCGGTACGACGTTCCGTGGCCAGGCAGCCATCCGGTTCTCCGTCGCGAACTGGGCGACCGACGAGACCGACATCGTCGAGACTCTCGAGGCGCTCGCCGACGCTCACACCCGTTGGGGCTGAGTTCGCGGGGCCGCCTCGTCGCTGCCGCGCGTGACACGGACGAATCTGACCCTTCTGACCTGAGCGTGGGTCGTAGTCGTAGTCGTAGGCCGGGGCCATCGGCGGGTCCCGCTCCATGAACGAGGTCACCGGACACAACGGCTCCGGAGAGTGTCCGGTCTTTTGGGTGAAGCCCGATCAGGCCGGCTCCACCTGGATGGTCACCTGGTGAGACTGGATCAACACCGGGGAGATGGCTGCGGCCAGCTTGGCGTAGGCCGCCGGCTCGGTGTAGATGACAACGGCCCGGAACTCGCCGATGCACTTTTGGAGGATGGTGTTCATTCCCACCGGGTCCACCGCGTACTCTGCCGAGAACATCTCTGAGTCGCAGGTCGTGTTGGGGAAGATCGTCCGAGCGACGTGCGCTGTCATGATGGTGCGAGAGGTGTTCTGGAAATAGAAGAAGATGCGCTTGTTCGCGGGTGAGAACTGATGTGCCAACGCGTCGTCCAGAATTGCGGCATCGTTTCGCGTGAGCGTGTAACCGACCGACATACGGCCGATGTTCTGCACATAGGTGTAGCCGATCACACTCGGAATAGCGAGAATGATCACCGCCAGGAAAGCCCCGTACTGCGCCGCCGACCGCCACAGCGGACCGAAATCCCCCGCAGCCTTCCGCAGAGCATGCATGAGCGCGACCAAGGCCAAGGGCATCATGACCAGGAGCAGGATGAACTCGTACTTGAGGAAGTAGTACGAGATGGTCGGCGAACTCAGGCCGATGTACCCCAGGATCAAGCTGGCGACCAGCAGCAACGGAAGGGCTGACACGAACACAGGTGACGTCACGGCCGCAAAGCGCCTCATCCCCGCCAGCAGTACCAGCATCAGCAAGAGACCGAAGAGCAGCATGGGGTCCGGCGCGTTGATGCCTCCTGGTGCGGCAAGGACCGAGATGGCCGAACCCGTGAGGTGCGATACGTCCCACACCTGGAAGAGGAAGAACATGCCCGCGAGGCCAGAGCCCACCCAGGAGGCCCACGGGATGCGGCGGAGCGTCTTGGCCTGGTGCAGCTTCACGATCAGGTAGGTGACGAGAAGCGCGGGGGCTGTCAACAGCCAGGTCAAGCCGGACGCTGTCACGCAGAGCAGCATCACGGCGTCCTTGATGCCGAAGCCGCGATCGTCGCGGCGCCAAGCGTCAATGACCAGCGTGACGAAGAGCAACGTGTAGATCATCAAGCCCAGGAAGGAGAAGAACCCTTCTAGGAACTGGGGCAGCACGAGAAGCACGGTGACGTAGGCGATCCCGGTGTACACGCTCAAGACCGGCCAGAACCGTCGTATCGAGAACCCGAAGTGCGAGGCCACGCGGAACGTCAGGATGGTCAGCGCGAGCAGCGCGAAAACCAGGCTCAGGACCTTGATGACGAAGTAGCGCACGATGAAGTCGTCGATGTTTGCGGTCTTTGACGCAGGGTCGAAGCTCGCCAGCAGCACGGCGTTCGAGACGTGCCAGCCCATCGGATAGGTCACGTCCGGCCCGATCGCCATGAGGGGAATAGCCGAGTCGTCGATGAGCCAGTTGGCGTCGTTGCGGACGAGGGCGTTGAGCATGGTCATGTGAGTCGTGTCATCCAGGGCGACGCTCGTGGCCCGGATCATCGACCTCGAGTCGACCTCGCTCGGGAGGATCACACGTGCCAGGTAGAGGCCGGTCAGAAGCATGGCCGGCAGGAGGAGAGCCACATCCTGTCGCCCGAACGTCAGTCGCGCCGTCGAGCCGCGACGATGCGCTAGTGGTCCGTTTCCGAGGTTGTTGAGCGTTTGGCTTTCTTGAGGATTTGGTCGGCGGTCTTGGTCCAGACGAAGGGGTGGCAGCGGTCGTTCCAGCC
>JADGOJ010000131.1 GCA_017883045.1 Acidimicrobiales bacterium | reverse complement strand
TGGGGTCGGGCATGATGATGTCGCGCACGAGCGAGTCCAGGTCCGCGTCAGCGGCCAGGAACTGCCGCAGGGTGGTGCGGGAGGAGCCGAAGTCCTCGAACTCCTTGACGGTTATGCCGTCGAGCTCGTAGGCGCGGTTGAAGTCCGGGATCTTCGCCGAGAGCGTCTTGATAATGCGTGGGTCGACCGGCTCGTCGATGCGCGCGATGGGGTTGATGCCGCTGGCGTTGAATTTCTGCTGCCACTTGAAGGGCGGGGAGACGACGAGATCGCCGCCGACGAGCTCGCTCCACTGCATGTGGTTGCGAAAGGCGGCGGAGAGGATGCGGCTTCGGAAGCCGCGCGCCTGGAAGATGTGGTATGCGCGCTTGAGGGCGGCGACGCCCGCCCATTCGAGGTAGCCGGGGTCGATGGTGATCGCGTCTCGTGCGACGACCTGCTTCAGCCAGTCGTCTAGGCGACCGCCCATGATTGTGACGACTGGGCCCATCCGGGAGACGTCCAGGCCCTCGGCCTCGCGCCGCACCAGAGCACGCTCGATGGCCTCGCCTACGGCGACGGCCTGTGGCACGGTGAACGAGACCGTGGCATTGATGCTCACGCCGCGGTACGTGGCTTCTTCCATCGCCTTGATGCCGATCTTTGTGGCTGGGATCTTGACGATGATGTTCTTGGCGAGTGCGTCGAACTCGACGGCCTGGGCGACGATGGCGTCCTTGTCGCGGTGCAGGCGTGGGTCGGTCTGAACGGAGATGCGACCGTTGCGGCCCTGGTACTTCTCGAAGGCCGGCTCGAGGAACTTGGCGGCCTCGACGGTCATGTCCTTGACGGCTTGCCACGCGATCTCCGCCTCGCCCGCGGTGGGCATGCGTTCGGCGATCTCGCGAATGCGCGGCACCCAGACGTCCGGGTGTTTCTTGATCGTGGTGTAGGCGATGACGGGATTGCACGTCGCACCGACGCAACCCCAGGTCAGTGACGCGGTCAGCTCGGCTGGATCCGCGGAGTCGTTCCACAGGACGGTCGGGGTGGTCTTCGTCATCTGCAGCAGCGGCGACTGGGCGCTAAGGCTTGTGAGCGTGGGTTCGGTCAGTGTGTGTGTCACGCGATCTCCAGGCTAGTTCGGCAGTCCCCAGGTGTTCGCGCACCTCGGTGAGCGCGTCGGGGCTTATACCCCAAGGTAAGACCCTTGGATGCTGCCTGTCAACCATATGTCCAGACAATCGAACAAATTGCTCAGCGGGCGTCTGTCGTCAGTGGTCGCGCGCAGTTCTTCAACCCGGGGAGCGGTAATACACAACTGGTGTCGGGTTGACCCCGGGCGGTCCTACTGGGCGAAGAGGGTGGTGGAGAAGTTGTAGCGAGATGCTCGATAGACATGCACGCCGTGCTCGATAGCGCGGCCGGCAGCGTCGTAGGCGGTGCGCTCCATGGTCAGCAGAGCCGCTTTCGGTTTCTCCTTGAGGATGCGGGCCTCGGCGGCCGTTGCTGTGCGGGCGCCGATGTGTTGCTGCGCCATGTGAATCTCGATCCCATGCCCGCGCAGTGCCGCATAGAGACCCAGATCATTGAGCTCCTTATGCGTGGGGGCGATCTCAAGCGCTATGTGGTTGATCATCAGCGCCAGAGGCTCACCATCGGCGTAGCGCAAACGCCTGACGGTCACCACCTCCTCGCCCAGCGGGATTTCGAGCGCGTCCGAGACCTCCGGCGTCCCGGGCCCGACGTTGTACTCCAGCACGGTGGTGGCCGGCGTGCGACCGCTGCTGGCCAGGTCATCGAAAAGGCTGGTGAGGTCCACCCTCCGGTGAACCCGGGCCGGCGCGACTTGCGTGCCCACTCCGCGCTTTCGCACGAGCATTCCGAGGTCCACTAATTCCTGAAGGGCGCGCCGCGCCGTGGGCCGGGAGACCCGGAGTCGTCCGGCCAGGGCGATCTCGTTCTCCAGGCGTTCTCCGGGTGCCAGCGTGCCAGTCTCGATGTCCTTCTCGATCGCTTTGGCTATCTGGTAGTACAGCGGCACCGGGCTCGAACGATCGAGGTTGATGCGCAGCATCGTTGATTGGTCGCTGGACATGTCCCAGGGGCTCCTCATTTTCGACCGAATAGTTTCTGATGGCGTGTATCAGTCTGTACAGACATTATGACAAATTGGGCCGATGCGCACCACGGCTTGAAAACTGACTGTGCTGGTCCCGACCCAACCGATGTCAGAATGTTCGGACAAAGAGTTGACTTTGGTTGGCCGTGTCGTGCAGAGTCCTTCGTAGGGCCTCAGCTAACGGTGATCGAAACAGTCACCGGTCGACCGCTATCGCCTTGCTCGCCCCGCCGGGGTGATCCGCAATCAGGTGGACATTCAGGAGGAACCGTGCCAGCAGTTGTGGAGGTCGTGACCATCGGCCGGTCGGGGGTGGACATCTACCCACTGCAGACAGGTGTCGGCCTCGAGGACGTCGAGACCTTCGGAAAGTTTCTCGGTGGCAGCCCGACGAACGTTGCAGTCGCCGCCGCGCGCCTGGGCTACTCGGCAGCCGTGCTCACCGGCGTCGGTGACGACTCCTTCGGCCGATTCGTGCGGCGCGAGATGGTTCGGCTCGGCGTCACGGATGACTTCGTGATCACGTCCCCGCAGTTCGCTACGCCGGTCACCTTCTGCGAGATCTTCCCGCCGGACAACTTCCCGCTCTACTTCTACCGCCAGCCCAACGCCCCTGACATGCAGTTGCGCCCCCTGGACATGCCCCTTGAGGTCATCGGGCGAGCCAAGCTCTTCTGGATGTCTGTGACCGGACTTTCCGAGGAGCCGAGCCGCTCGGCCCACCATGCCGCGCTCGCGGCGCGGAACCGGGCCCGGCACACGGTCCTCGACCTCGACTACCGCCCGATGTTCTGGGCCAGTGCCAGGGAGGCGACCGAGCAGATCCGCCAGTGTCTCGGTCGGTTCACTGTCGCGGTGGGCAACCGTGAGGAGTGCGAGGTCGCCGTCGGCGAGAGCGAGCCGGACCGGGCGGCCGACGCACTGCTCGAGGCCGGCGTCGAGATCGCCATCGTCAAGCAGGGTCCCATGGGGACGTTGGCCAAGACCCGCGACGAGCGTGTCGTGGTACCCCCGATTTCGATCGACGTCGTCAACGGGCTGGGTGCCGGCGACGCCTTCGGGGGGACCTTGTGCCACGGCCTGCTCAGCGGCTGGTCGCTCGAACGCATCGTCGCCGGGGCTAACGCGGCCGGGGCGATTGTCGCCTCGAGGCTCGAGTGTTCGACAGCCATGCCCAGCGCGGACGAGGTCGAGGCGGTCCTTGCTGGCACACCCGTCGCTGAGCTCAACCACATGCAGAACAAGGACGGATCACATGATCAGTACTGATGAGATCGGCTGGGTGCGTGCCTACGAGCCCGAGCGCATCGCCCAGGTTCTGCGTGACCGCCCCCGCGGCATGATGGCCCGGGATGCAGACACCAAGCTCATGATCATTGCCGCCGACCATCCAGCGCGCGGCGCACTCGCGGCCGGCGCCGACCCCATGGCGATGGCCGATAGGGGGGACCTGCTCGCCCGCTGCGTCGAGGCACTCTCTCGCCCCGGTGTGCACGGTTTCCTCGGGACGGCGGACATCATCGAGGAGCTGGCCCTGCTCGGTGCGCTCGATGACAAGCTCGTGTACGGCTCGATGAACCGCGGGGGACTGGCGGGTGCCAGCTTCGAGATGGA
>JADGOJ010000130.1 GCA_017883045.1 Acidimicrobiales bacterium | reverse complement strand
GCTCAAGAAGATGGCGGCGGCGAGCGGCTTGGCGAAGAGGACGCGCAGTCGGTGCTCGAACAGCACCCCGACGATCCCGACCGGGACCGTCGCGATCGCCAAGATGAAGAGCAGGCGATAGTTGGCGTCCATCTCGGGGTCTCGCAGCCGCCAGAGCGACGCGACGCCCCTCGAAGGTGCCTGGCCGAGTTGCAGCCACAGACCTCGAAAGAGAGCCGACCACGTGCGCCGGTAGTAGATGATGAGCCCGAGCGCAGTGCCGACGTGCAGACCAACGATGAAGGCGAGGAAGAACGACTCCGACGCGGCCTGGGTGTTCGCGAGGTTGTGCCAACCGAGCAGGGCGGGCAACAGCACCGAGTGTCCGAGGCTCGAGATCGGGAAGAGTTCGGTCGCTCCCTGCACGAGGCCCATGACGATGGCTTGGAAGTAGGAGAGCGAGGCGTGCACCCCCTAACGCTAAACCAACGCGCGGGCACGCCGGTGCTGCGGATATCAGACAGAATCGTGTCGTGCGCTATCTCACCGTCGTTCGCCACGCGAAGGCTTCCCCCGCGACGCCCGGGACCCCTGACTTCGATCGCGGGCTGGCCAAGCGCGGGCGCGAACAGTGCGCGCGACTGCGCAAATGGGCCGACGACCCCGACGAGCTCGGCCGCTTCGGGCCAACGACCGCGCTCGTGAGCGCGGCCGCTCGCACGAAGGAGACGTTTCGCCGCGCGTTCGACGGGACCGCCTTCGTCGAACGTCACGAGTACAGCGAACTCATCTACAACGGGCGCCACGAGGTCACCGCCGAGGACCTGCTCATCAACCTCGCCGCCATCGATCCGGTGACGACGTCGCTGCTGGTGGTGGGCCACAACCCGACGGTCCACGAGCTGATGCTCATCCTCGCCAACGAGCTTCCCGCCGCGCTGCGCGAGTACCACTATCCGCTGGGCGGCGCCTTCGTGCTGGCGCTGCCCGACGACCGCCAGGTCGGCCTCGCGCGCTACGACGTCGTCGCGAGCTACATCCCGGACTAGAGGGTCCGCAGGATCGCCGCGTCGCCCTGACCGCCGCCGCCGCAGAGGGCGACCGCCGCCACCCCACCGCCTCGGCGGCGCAACTCCATCAACGCCGTCAGCGCGATGCGCGTTCCCGACATACCCACGGGGTGGCCGAGGGCGATCGCTCCGCCGTTGACGTTGATCTTGTCCTCGTCGATCCCCAGTTCGTCGGCCGACGCCAAGCCCACGGCCGCGAAGGCCTCGTTGATCTCGAAGAGGTCCAGGCCCTTCACGTCCAGTCCGGCCTTGGCCGCGGCCTTCGTGATCGCGTGGGAGGGCTGGTTGAGCAACGAGGTGTCGGGGCCCGCGACCTGGCCGTAGCTGACGAGCTCGCCGATTGGCGTAAGGCCCAGCTGGGCAGCGCGCTCGGCGGACATCACGAGCACCGCCGCGCCGCCGTCGGAGATCTGCGAGGCGTTGCCGGCCGTGATGGTGCCGTCATTCTCGAAGGCACCGCGGAGCTTCCCGAGCGACTCGACCGTCGTCTCAGCGCGCACTCCCTCGTCGGTCGCGATCATCAGGGGGTCGCCCTTGCGCTGGGGGACGGCGACCTCGACGATCTCCTCGGCGAACTTGCCCGAGGCAATGGCGGCGGCGGCCAGTTGGTGGCTGCGCGCGGAGAACTCGTCCTGGCGCGCGCGCGAGATCCGTCCGGCGTTGTGGCGCTCGGTGGCCAGTCCCATTGCGCAGTGGTCGAAGGCACAGGTCAGGCCGTCGAACATCATCGAGTCGACGACCTGCTGATCGCCGATGCGGTAGCCCGCGCGGGCCCCGGGCAGGAGGTAGGGCGCGTTGGTCATCGACTCCATGCCGCCGGCGATGATGATGTCGGCCTCGCCCGCGCGGATCATGAGGTCGGCGAGGTAGATGGTCTGCAGTCCCGAGAGGCAGACCTTGTTGATGGTGGTGGCGTTCACGGTCATCGGGATGCCGCCCTTCGCGGCCGCCTGGCGAGCGGTGATCTGACCCTGTCCGGCTTGGATGACCTGACCCATCAGCACGAGGTCGATGGTCGAGGGGTCCACGCCGGTGCGCTCGAGCACGCCCTTGATCGCGGCGCCTCCGAGGTCCTGCGCGCTCAGCGAGGCGAAGGCCCCCGAGAGCTTGCCAATGGCGGTCCGATTTCCGGCGACGATGACACTGCGTGACATGATGACTCCTTTTCGTTCTCAATCAGAACCTAGGGACACGATAGACCCAGGTCTCGGGCCGCCCGTCAGGCGTCACCGCTTGCGCGTCTTGTGTTTGTGGTTCGGCGCGGGCGTCGGGAGTCCAACTCCGCACCGTCAGTTCGCGTGGGCCTCCAACAGTGTCGCCGGTGCGCTGATGGGGAGAACCGCCTGGACGAGTGTGCCCTGTCCGATGGTCGAACGAACCTCGAGAGTGCCTCCGAGAAGCTTGGCGCGCTCTTGCATGCCGACGAGTCCCAGGGACTCCGACTCGGTACTCAACTGGCGGACCTGGGTGGGGTCGAACCCACGTCCGTCGTCGCGTACGTCCAGGCACAGCGAGCGAGGAGAGAACTCCACCGTCACCTGGAGATGACGGGGGTCGGCGTGTCGCACCGCGTTGCGCAGTGACTCTTGGATGATTCGAAACGCGCCCAGCTCGACGTCTGGAGCGAGCCGGACCGCCGATCCGATCACCGTGAGTTGGGCCGACACCCCGAGGTCGTCCTCGATGTCCGCGACGAGGCTCGAGAGCGCTGCCACCAGACCGAGTTGGTCGAGCGCCGGCGGTCGCAGGTCGCGAGCGAGCGTTCGCAGGCGCGCCGCCGCGTCCAACGCCTGTTTGCGGGCCTCATCGAGACCGCTGGCGACGTCGGAGGGCACTCCGCCGGTGTTGCCCAGGATCTCCAGTCGGCGCGCGAGGTGCAGGAACAACTGCAGCGGCTCATCGTGAAGTTCGCGCGCCAGTCGCCGACGCTGGTCCTCTTCCACCTGGACGATGTGCTGAGCGAAGTGTCGGGTGCGCCGCTCCTCGCTGCGTTCTTCGGTGACGTCTTCAAAGTTCAACTGCCGTCGCTGGAGGTTGGTCTCGGGCGGCATCGAAACGACGTCGAGGCGGTAGTCGTGGCCATTGGCGAGGGTGAAGACGGTGCCCGACAACTGCTCAACCTGGGCGGTGCCGAGAAAGGCCACGGCGGACGAGCCCAGAAGGTCGGCTCCGAGCAACTCCTTGGCGGCGGGGTTCGCGTCGGTGACGGCCCCGTCCTCGTCGAGCACCAGAATGGGCGCGCGATTGGACTCGAAAAGGTGGCGGTAGCCGACCTCGACGGCGAGCGTGAGCGCTGCGGCCTCTTCGATGCGGGCCTGGGTCAGGCGCTCGGCCTCGACGCGTTGGCCGAAGATGAAGGCGACCAGCACGACGATGGCGAGGTTCATCACGTCCTCGCCGACGTGCCCCTGGTCGTTCGGCAGCAACAGGTCCGGGAGCCACAAGAGCAACGCCCAGAACGTCGTGGCCAGTGATCCCGCGATGCCGTAGCGCAGCGCCGCGTAGCCGATGGGAACCACCAGCAGCGCGACGGGCAACCCGGTAGGGAACGCGCCATTGATGAAGGTCGATTGAATGTCGATGAAGTAGTGGAGACCCACGATCGCGAGGATGATCGCCTGGATCGACCAGAAGGGTAGCTCTCGGATCGGAGGGTTCAGGGCCCGTCGAACGATCAGCGGGAGCCTAGCGTTCGTCGTTGGCGTCGGCATAGTT
>JADGOJ010000061.1 GCA_017883045.1 Acidimicrobiales bacterium | reverse complement strand
CCCTTCAACCAGTCCGCCAGCTCCGCCTTCAGCGACTTGGGCGCCTCCAGTCGGATCCGGTCGGCGGCGTCGAGCACGAAGCGCAACGCCGCGCGAGGGCTATCGAAGCTGAGCCCGACCTCGACCCGGCCGTCTCGCTTGTCGGCCGCCAGTGCGCCCGGATACTGGCGCACGAGCAGATCGGCGTAGTTGCGGTTCGTTGTCACGACCACGTCGACCGGCGAGGGGGACTTGGAGAACTCCGGGCGCCAGGAGCGCGCGATCTCGAGCGTGGCCTCGTCGGACTCGAAGGTGTCGAGCAGTACCACCGGCATCGACGTCATGCGACTGAACCGGTACCCCTTGATGTCGCTGGCCCCCTTCACCCTGGCGATGAGGTACGAGACGCCATTGAACACGCCGATGAGCAGTGGCTCGAGCAAGCGGGGCTTGTTGGCCCCCGACTGGTAGTCGAAGGTCAACGCCCGGTGCAGGTGCAGCGCTCGCAGCACCGGGGTGTAGAACATCGAGGACTCCAGGCCGCCGTCGCTGGCCGGCATCTCGTTGAAGACGCTGAAGGCGCCCGACGCCCCGAACCCGCAGAAGCGCAACGCGAGCTTGACCACGCGCTCCTCGGCGTCCGTGAAGTAGATCAGGGGCGCGTAGCCACTCGTGGGGTCGATCTTGTAGCCGACCGCACCGCCATCGTGCATCTCGGTCTCGATCTCGAAGCCCAGTTCGCGGATGCGGGCCTTGTCGCGCTCGAACTTCTGGCGCACCGCGCCCTCGTTGCCCTCGTAGGCGAGCACCTTGCGCGGGCCCTTGGCCGACACCGGGTACTCGTCGATCTTCAGCTCGCGCACGATCTGGTCCTGGGTCAGCGCTCCGTACTGCCACGCGCGCTGGAGCAAGAGCACCAGCGCGACGAGTCGTTCGCGGCTCTGCTCGACCCCACCTCGGATACCGCTCATCGGACTCCCGTCATCGTTTCCCCCCAGAGGGTATCGGTCGCCACGGGCACCCGAGGCGAGGGCTCGCCGAGCGGCTACTCCTCGTGCGTCGATTCGTCGGACCCCGACTGCGCCTCCTCGCGGCGCCAGGTCCCCGAACGTCCGCCCGACTTCTCCCAGATCGCCACCTCCTCGATCGTCATCGTGCGGTCGCCGGACTTGCACATGTCGTAGATCGTCAGCGCTGCGACGGTGACCGCCATCAGGGCCTCCATTTCCACGCCCGTGCGGTCCACGGTGTCCACGCTCGCCTCGACGTCGATGTGGGTGTCGGCAATGGTGAAGTTCACGTGGACGTTGCCCACCAGCACCGGGTGCGACATCGGCAGCAGCGACGAAGCCTGCTTGGCGGCCTGGATGCCGGCCACGCGGGCCGTCGCCAGCACGTCACCCTTGTTCAGCGCGTTCTGCGCCACCGCGGCGGTGGTGGTGGCGAGCATGTTGATCCGACAGCGCGCCAGCGCGCGACGCGCTGAGATCTCCGAAGGGCCCAGATCGCGAGGGAACGCTCCCCCGCTCGACGGCCGGCGCAGTTGGTGGAAATCGTCCACTGCGCAATGCTACTGAGGTCGCGGACGAGTCAGCGACGATCACGGGTAAACTGCCCAGGTCACCTGGCAGTACGGGAGTTGCAGATGCCGACCTACGAATACGAGTGCCAGTCGTGCCACGAGCGCGTCGAGGCGGTGCAGAAGTTCCACGACCCCGCCCTGACGACCTGCGAGCTCTGCGGGGGCGACTTGCGCAAGGTCTTCTCGGCCGTGGGCATCGTCTTCAAGGGCAGCGGCTTCTACAAGAACGACAGCCGAGGGACCAGCAAGTCGTCGACCCCGCCCGCGTCGACCCCGAGCACCGAGTCCAGCTCGACGCCGAGCGCGACCGCCGCCTCCAGCGCACCGGCCGCCTCCAGCGCACCGGCCGCCTCGTCCGACTAGGAGCCCGAGAGCGCGATCCCTTCGATCGCCACGGTCTGTCCGGCCGCGCTGCCGGGCAGCCACTCGACATCGTTGCCCACGTGGATGACGTCGAGGAGCATCCGCTGGAGCGTCGAGGCCACGGTGATCTCGCGTACCGGCTCGGCCAATTGGCCGTCGCGGATCATCAGACCGGTGACCCCGACCGAGAAGTCGCCCGAGATCGGGTTCACGCCCGAATGAACGCCCATCAACGACTCGACGTAGACGCCATTGCCCACTCGACGAAAGATCTCAGCCTGGTCGATGTCGCCGGGCAGCAACTGCAGGGCGCGACAGCCCGCCGAGGGCGAGCCGGCGATCCCGCCGCGCACCGCGCTGCCCGTCGACGCCGTGCCGGCGCGGCGCGCCGAGACGGTGTCGTAGACGAAGGCCCTCAGCTGCCCGTCCTCGATCATGACGTTGCGCCGACAGGCGAGTCCCTCGCCGTCGAAGACGCTCGCCATGAAGTGGCGCGGGTCGGTCGGATCGTCGAGCAGCGTGAACATCGACGAGGCGACCATCTCGCCGATCCGATTGGCGAAGAACGAACGACCACGCACGACCGCCTCGCCGCTGCACGCCCCGCCGATGATCGAGAGCAGCGTCGCGGCGCTGCGCGGATCGAAGACCGCGGTGCACTTCATGGAGGAGGGCTTGACGGCGCCGAGCATCCGCGTGGCACGAAGGATGGCGTCGCCGGCCGCCACCGAGATGTCGAGGTCGCCCGGGGCGCGCCCGGCCGAGAGTCCCCAGCCGGTCTGGTCGTCGGCTCCGTCGTTGGCGATCGCCTCGACCGAGACGTAGGCGCCCGATCGTGCGTACGAGGCGCGTATGCCGGCCGTCGACACGATGGCCGCCTCGGCCACGTAGTCCGAGTAGTCGGCCGAATCCACCTGGCGGATCCGCTTGTCGCCGTTTCGCACCATTCGTTCGAGGTCGAGCGCCATCGAGATCTTCTGGTCGAGCGGCGTGGAGGTCACCGAATCGTCGCTGAGCTGGAGCGTGACGGGCGCCACGCCGTCGGGTCGGGCGAAGGCGATGAACTCGTCCTCGGTCGCGAAGCGGACGTTGTCGCGCGCCTCGGCGAGCGCCTCGTCGATGGCGTCGTCGTCGAGCGAGCCAACCCACGCGGTCCCCACCTGGGCGCCACCGGCGCCGTCACGCAGGACTCGGATGCCGATGCCCGAGGACGTGGCGCTCGAGAGGTTCTCGAGCGCGCCCTGGTAGGCGCGCACCTCGGTATCGACGCCGCTCGAGACGAAGACCTCGATCTGCTCGGCGCCCGTGGCGCGCTCGAGGAGGCGTTCGGCCTTGGCGAGGAGTTCGCTCATCAGGCCGCTCCGCCAATGGTTACGCCCGAGAGCCGCATCGTGGCCTGGCCGGTACCGACCGGGACGCTCTGACCGTCCTTGCCGCAGGTGCCCGGCGTCATGGAGAAGTCCGTCGCCACCGCGTCGACGCGCTGGAGCACGTCGGGGCCGTTGCCAATCAGGTTGCAGTCGCGCAGCGGCGCGGTGATCCGACCGTTCTCGATCATGAACGCGGCCGTCATGCCAAAGACGAAGTCGCCCGTCGCGGTGTTGACCTGGCCGCCGCCGAGTTGGGCCACGTAGACGCCCCGGGGCGTCTGGGCGATGATCTCGTCGGCGTCGGAGTCGCCTTGGAGCAGGTAGGTGTTGGTCATGCGCACCATGGGCAGGTACTGGTAGCTCTGACGCCGACCGTTGCCCGACGAGGCCCGGCCCTCCTTGCGCGCTCGCAAGTAGTCCCACATATAGTCGGTCAGCACGCCGTTCTCGATCAACACGTTGCGCGAGCCGGGACGCCCCTCGTCGTCGAGGGCGAGGTAGCCCCACTCTCCCGCCACGGTGCCGTCGTCGACGAGCGTGACCAGTGGGCTCGCGACCTGCTCGCCGACCTTGCCGGCGTAGACCGACGCCTGCTTCAAGATCGCGTCGGCCTCGAGCCCGTGGCCGCAGGCCTCGTGGAACAAGATGCCCCCCGAGCCACCGGCCAGGACGACGGGCAGGTCTCCCGACGGGGCCGGTCGTGCATCGAGCTTCGTGATGGCCTGGCGAGCGGCGCCGCGCGCCGCGTCGGCGACCGCTTCGTTGCTCAGCAATTCGAAGCCCCGCGTGCCCGCGACCGGTCGGTACCCGGTCTGCATGCCGGTGTCACCTTTCGCCACACACGAGATGTTGAAGCGGGTGCGGACTTGGTGGTCGGTCGCGAAGACGCCTTCGGAGTTCGCCACCACGAATCGTCGCGTCGAGTCGCCCAGGCCGATCTGCACCTGGGTGATGGACGAGCCCTCGGAACGAGCGACGTCGTCGGCGTGCATCAGCAGTTCGATCTTGCGGGCCTTGTCGACGTCACCGGGCAGGGTCGTCGCGCGAGTCGGGTGGTCCGCGAGCGCGCCCAGCGCGATCTCGCGAACGCCGTCGCCGCCGCCTCGCGCGACGGCGGCGGCGGCCTGAGCCGCGGCGAGCAGTCCGCGCTCGGAGAGGTCGGCGGTGTGGGCGAAGCCCGTGGTGTCGCCGACCACCACCCTGATCCCGGCGCCGCGGTCGCGCCCCGAACTCAGTTCCTCGACACGGCGCTGGTCGAGCGTCGCCGAGGACGTGGTGCGATCCTCGACGAAGACCTCGGCGAACTCTCCGCCACGCCCCATCGCTTCACCGAGCACGCGCTCGAGTACATCCTTCTCGACCAGGGTGGAATTCATGCTGCCGAGCGTACCGGAAGGGTCCAGAGTGCCCTACGCCATCGCGCGAACCCGCCGGTAGGCTGAAGAGGTGCTTCTGCCGTCCATCGAATCCCCCGCTGACCTCCAGGCGCTCTCGTACCACGAGCTCAACCAACTGAGTGTCGAGATCCGCGAGTTCATCATCTCGACGGTCACCACGACCGGCGGCCACCTGGGATCGAACCTCGGGGTCGTCGAACTGACCCTCGCGCTGCACCGGGTCTTCGACTCGCCCAACGACATCATCCTGTGGGACACGGGCCACCAGTCCTACGTCCACAAGCTGCTGACTGGTCGACGCTACGGCTTCAAGAACCTTCGCCAGCGCGGCGGGCTCTCGGGCTACCCGAACCGCTCCGAGAGCGAGCACGACTGGATCGAATCGAGCCACGCCTCCACGGCGCTCTCCTACGCCCACGGCCTCTCGGTGGCGCTCGAGCAGCGCAAGCAGCTGGTCGGCCACGGCGGCAACCGCCACGTGGTCGCCGTCGTGGGCGACGGATCGCTGACCGGAGGCATGGCCTACGAGGCACTGAACAACTTGGGCCACTCGGGCCAGCGCGTCGTCATCGTGTTGAACGACAACGGCCACAGCTACGCGCCGACCGTCTCGAGACTCTCGAGGTCACTGACGACGCTGCGCTTGAACAGGACGTACCTGACCCTGCGCGATCGGATCCGGCGCACCGTGCCGCACCTGCCGCGCGTGGGCAAAGAGGCCTACCGGGGCATCGACGCCTTCACGTCGGTCGTGCGCGAGATGGTCACCCCGCACACGTTCTTCGAGAACCTGGGCGTGCGCTACGTCGGGCCGATCGACGGGCACGACATCGAGTCACTCGAGACGACGCTGAAGGGCGCGGCGACGTGGGACGGTCCGATCATCGTGCACGTGCTGACCCACAAGGGCCGCGGCTACGGCCCCGCGGTCAGCGACGACCTGAAGATGCACGACTTCAAGGTTCCGGCGCGCCTCGAGGACGAGGACGTCGTGCCCAAGTCCTTCACCCAGGCGTTCTCGGACTCGCTCGTGGCGCTCGCGAGCGCCGACGATCGCGTCGTGGCGATCACCGCGGCGATGGCGGGACCGACGGGGCTTCTCAACTTCCAGGAGCGGTTCCCCCAGCGCTTCTTCGACGTCGGCATCGCCGAGCAGCACGCCGTCACCGCCGCCGCGGGCATGGCCATGGGCGGGCTGAAGCCGGTCGTGGCGGTGTACTCGACGTTCTTCTCTCGCGCCTTCGACCAGGCGCACCTCGACGTCGGCCTGTTGAACCTGCCGGTCGTGTTCGTCTTCGACCGCGCCGGGGTCACCGGCGACGACGGTCCGAGCCACCACGGGATCTTGGACATCGCGCTCTGCCTGGCGATTCCCAACATGACGATCTTCGCGCCGTCGTCGGCCGAGGAGGTCCCGGGCATGCTCGCGACCGCCCTGTCGATGAACACGCCGACGGCCCTGCGTTTCCCCAAGACCCTCCCCAAACCCTTCGACGGCAAGGTCGGCCTCGGCCTCGAGGCCCGCCAGGTCGTGCACGGCGACGGTTCGCTCTGCGTGCTGGCGGTGGGCAAGATGGCGCCCACGGCGTACAAGGCGCTCGAACTGCTGGGCGACGACGCCAAGCGGATCACGCTCTACGACGTGCGCGTGCTGCCGCCCGACGCCGACATGATCGACGACGCGCTCGCCCACGAGCGGGTCATCACGGTCGAGGACGGCACCCGCCACGGCGGGGCCGGCACGCTCATGGTCTCGGCGATCCGCAGCCGAGCCCAGGAGTTCTCGCGCCCCTTCCCCTCGACCCGGATCCTCGGCGTGCCGCGCGCCTACCTCGAGCAGCACCGCCCCGACCTGTTGCTCGCCGAGCTCGGACTCGACCCCGAGGGCCTCGCCAGCGCCTTCGCCCGTCTGCTCGCCGACGAACCCGAGTTCCCCCGCGTCGTGCCAGAGTCGCCCCGTCCCGACTACTCCTAGCGGCTCGCCCCGGCGCCCCCACCGGTACATTGGCCCCATGACCTACGAGATCGACAAGTCCGACGACGAGTGGCGCGAGGAGTTGTCGCCCGAGCGCTACGCGGTGCTGCGTGAGGCCGCCACCGAGGCACCCTTCAGCGGATCCCTACTCGACGTCGACGCCGACGGCGTGTTCACCTGCGGAGGCTGCGGCCAGAGGCTGTTCAGCGCGGCCCAGAAGTTCGACTCGGGATGCGGATGGCCGAGCTTCGACGCCTGCGAGCCCGGGACGATCGTCGAGCGCGTCGACCGGTCGCTGTCTCGCGAGCGCACCGAGATCCTCTGCTCGAAGTGCGGGGGCCACCTCGGACACGTCTTCAACGACGGACCGACGCCCACGGGACTGCGCTACTGCGTGAACTCGCTCGCCATCGACTTCGACGAGGCCAGGGACTAGACGTCGAGGAAGCGTCGGATCGCGATGGCCGAGCCGACCGAGCCGATCAGCACCCCGACGACGAGCACGACCGCGTTCGTGCCGAGCAGGGCGTTGGTGTTGAGCTGGAACTCGTTGTGCAGCGGATACCAGGTGTGCAGGGCCGTCACCGCCAGTATCGCCACGGCCGAGCCGAGCAGCCCCTGGATGAAGCCCTCGGTGATGTAGGGGATCCGGATGAACCAGTTGGTGGCGCCGACCAACTTCATCACCGACACCTCGCGCCGTCGAGCGAAGATCGCCATGCGGATGGTGTTGAGGATCAGCACCGTGGCTGAGAGCAGGAGCACGCCGGCCAGGGCGAGGAAGACGATCTGGAGCACGCGGATGGCGTGGTTCATCTCGCGGATCTGCTGCTCGGGGGCCGTCACCTGGTACACGCCCGGCTGGTTCGCGAACGTCGACTCGACGGTGAAGGCGTTGGCGGGCACCGTCGGCACGCAGCGGAACGACGAGGGCATCGCCGCCACGGTCAGGGCGTTGAACTCGGACGCGGAGAGCAGGGTGCGCGCCTCGTTGTAGTCCTCGAGCTGGGTGAAGTACTGGCAGTGCTTCACGATCGGCAGGTTCGCGAGCTGGGTCCGGACGTTGGCGATCTCACTCGCGGTGGCGGTGGGCTGCATCCAGACCGTGACCCTGGTCCCCTGCTGCCACTGGGCCGAGGCCTGAGCGGCGCTCTGCTTCAACAGCAGGGCCGATCCGACGAGCGACAACGATACCGCGACGGTCAGGACCGCGGCGATCGTCATCATCCGGTTGCGCCAGAGGTTGCTGAGCGTCTCTTTGACCGCGTAACGGAGATAGACGCGCATTAGATCGTCGCTCCCTCGTCGATGCCGTAGACCCCGCGAACCTGGTCGCGGATCATCTCGCCCCTGTCGAGCTCGACGACGCGCCGGCGCATCCGGTCCACGAGCGCCTTGTCGTGGGTCGCCATCACCACGGTGGTGCCGGTGCGGTTGATCCGCTCGAGCAGGGCCATGATCGACTCGGAGTTGGCGGGGTCGAGGTTGCCGGTCGGTTCGTCGGCGAGCAGGATCAGCGGGCGATTCACGAAGGCCCTCGCCACGGCGACGCGCTGCTGTTCGCCACCGGAGAGCTCGCCGGGCAGGTTCTTGGACTTGTCGGTCAAGCCCACCAGTTCGAGGATCTGGGGCACCTGGGAGTCGACGGTCGAGCGGGGCCGGCCGATCACTTCGAGGGCGAAGGCCACGTTCTCGAAGACGGTCTTATTCGGCAGCAGCCGAAAGTCCTGGAACACACAGCCGATGTTGCGACGCAGGTAGGGCACGCGCCACTTGGGCAGCTCGCCGATGTCGCGTCCGGCCTCAAGGATCCGGCCCTGGTCGGGCAGCTCCTCACGCAGCAAGAGGCGCAGGAACGTCGTCTTGCCCGAACCCGACGCCCCGACGAGGAAGACGAACTCGCCCTTCTCAATGTCGAGGGAGATGTCCTTCAGCGCGGGCGTGCCGTTCTTGTACGTCTTGGAGACGTTCTCGAATCGAATCACGGCTTCACCCCCTCGGGTCGGTTGGGAACAGTGCGCGAAGGCACTCGAATCTTTCTAAGCACCATTCTAGTTTGGCGATATCGCGTGCAGGTGCCAGCAAACGCACGCGATAAAGGGCTTTGCAACTTCTTAGGCACGAGCGCGCTGTCGGCGCAGCTCGGCCTCCATGAAGCCGTCGAGGTCGCCGTCGAGCACCGCTTCGACGTTGCCGGTCTCGAAATCGGTGCGATGGTCTTTGACGAGTTGATAGGGCGCCTGGACGTAGCTGCGGATTTGAGACCCCCACGCGTTGTCGCCGCGGTTGCCGCTCAGTGCGTCCATCTCGGCCCGGCGCTCGGCGCGCGCGCGCTCGGCCAGCTTCGCCTCGAGGATCTGCATCGCGCGCGCCCGGTTCTGGTGCTGGGAGCGCTCGTTCTGACAGCTCACCACGGTGTTGGTCGGCAGGTGGGTGATGCGGATCGCCGAGTCGGTCTTGTTGACGTGCTGGCCGCCGGCCCCCGAGGAGCGGTACGTGTCGATGCGCAGGTCCTTCTCGTCGATCTCCACTTCGCCCGCGTTGTCGTCGAGCAGTGGCGTGACGTCGAGGCTCGCGAAGCTGGTCTGGCGACGGGCCTGGGAGTCGAAGGGGCTGATGCGCACCAGCCGGTGCACGCCGCGCTCGGCCGAAAGCCAGCCGTAGGCGAAGCGGCCCTTGACGATGAACGTCGCCGACAGCAGCCCCGCCTCCTGGCCCTCGGTCGCCTCGTCGATCTCGACGCCGAAGCCGCGTCGCTCGGCCCAGCGTGAGTACATCCGCAACAGCATCTCGGTCCAGTCTTGGGCGTCGGTGCCGCCCGCGCCCGCGTGCAGCTCGACGATCGCGTCGTTCGCGTCGTAGGGCCCCGAGAACAGGCTCTGGGTCTCAAGTGCCGCGATCCTGCCCTCGAGCGACGACACGGTCGTGGAGAGTTCGTCGAGCAGTGACCAGTCAGGCTCGCCCGCAACCAGCGCCTCGCGCGAGAACTCGGTCAGCACCAGGCAGTCGTCGAGGGCGGCGCGCAATTCGTCGAACGAGTCGAGGTCGTTGGAGAGCCGACCGAGCTCGGTCGTCACCTCCCGCGCGTGGTCCTGGTCGTTCCAGAGGTCGGGGTCGGCGGCCTCGGCCGAGAGCACGGCGTGACGGGCCCGGCTCTCGTCGATCTTCAGGTAGTCGCGCGCCGCGCTCCACCTGGACTCGAGGTCCTCGATCGTGCTCAGCGCTTCACGAAGAGCGTTCTCGGCCTTAGGGTCGGCCATGGCACTGCTTGAACTTCCGGCCCGAACCGCACCAGCACGGCTCGTTGCGGCCGATCTTGTCGCCCTCTTTGGGCGGCGCCTTCTTCACCGCGCCGTGGACCGGGAGCTCGGTGGCCCCCGGCGCCACCTCGTTGACGTTGGTCATGGCGTGCTCGAGGCCTTCGTCACTCTCGGGCTCGGCCGGCGCGGCCTCGACGTGGGTGATGTAGCGCACGAAGTCATCGTCCACCGCGGTGAGGAGGTGCTCGAACATCAAGTAGCCCTCCTTCTGCCACGCCGTCAGGGGGTCCTGCTGGGCGACCTGGCGCAGGTGGATGCCGTCGCGCAGGTAGTCCATGTCCGAGAGGTGGTCGCGCCAGCGCTGGTCGAGGATCTGGAGCATGACGTCGCGCTCGATCTCCTTGGCCGTGTCCATGCCCCCGGGGAAGTCCTCGCACTTCGACTCGTACTGCCCGATCGCGTCCTGGACGACCAGCGCGACAATGTCCTCGCGGTCCTCGTAGGCGGCGAGGTCCTCGGCGCTCAGTCGGGTCGGGTAGTAGTTCGTCAACTCGGTCACGAGCAGGTTGATGTCCCACTCTTCGGCGAACTCGTCGCTCAACTGCTCCTCGACGACGCTGGTGAGGCGCTGCTCGATCATCTCGATCGTGGCGTCGTGGATGTCCTCGCCGTCAATGACCTGCTGGCGCCGTCCGTAGATGACCTTGCGCTGCTCGTTCATGACCTCGTCGTACTTCAAGACGTCCTTGCGGATCTCGGCGTTGCGCCCCTCGACGGTGTTCTGGGCACGCTCGATGGCCTTGGAGACCATCTTCGCCTCGATCGGCACGTCCTCGGGCATCGCGCGGTCCATGACCCACGACACGGCGCCGGTCGCGAAGAGACGAAGCAGCTCGTCCTCGAGCGACAGGTAGAAGCGACTCTCGCCCGGGTCGCCCTGGCGACCGGAGCGACCACGCAGCTGGTTGTCGATGCGTCGAGAGTCGTGGCGCTCGGTGCCGAGCACGTAGAGCCCGCCGAGGGCGCGGACCTCGTCGCCCTCGGCCTGGCAGAGGGGCCTGAAGGTCGCCAGGGCGGCCTGGTAGGCGGCGTCGTACTCCTCGGTGCCGGCCTGCAGGCCGCGCCCGAGCGTCTCGCGCGTGGCGAGTCCCTCGAAGTTGCCGCCGAGGATCACGTCGACGCCTCGACCGGCCATGTTGGTCGCCACGGTCACCGCGTGCTTGCGACCGGCCTGGGCCACGATCTCGGCCTCGCGGAAGTGCTGCTTGGCGTTGAGGACCTCGTGCACGATGCCGGCCCGGGACAGCTCCTTCGAGAGCAGTTCGGACTTCTCGACCGACGCCGTACCGAGCAGGATCGGCTGGCCGTGGTCGCTGCGCTCTCGCACCTCTTCGACGATGGCCGCGAACTTGGCGGCCTCCGTCTTGTAGATCAGGTCGGGCTGGTCGAGGCGGATCATCGGTCGGTTGGTCGGGATCGGCACGACCGAGAGCTTGTAGGTGTTGCCGAACTCGGCGGCCTCGGTCTCGGCGGTGCCGGTCATGCCGGCGAGCTTCTCGTAGAGGCGGAAGTAGTTCTGCAGGGTCACCGTCGCCCAGGTGTGGTTCTCCTCTTGGATGCGCACGCGCTCCTTGGCCTCGACGGCCTGGTGCAGCCCGTCGGACCAGCGCCGCCCGTCGAGGGTGCGCCCGGTGAACTCGTCGATGATCTTCACGTCGCCGCCGGCGACGAGGTAGTCCTTGTCGCGGTGGAACAGCTCCTTCGCCCGGAGCGCCTGGCCCAGTTGGTGCACGTAGTTGGTCGCCACGGCGTCGTAGAGGTTGGTGACGCCCAGCTGGCGCTCGACCTTCTCGATGCCCGCCTCGGTGGGCACGACGGTCTTCTTCTCCTCGTCGACCTCGTAGTCGACGTCGCGGGTGAGCGAGCGCGCGATCGAGGAGAACTGGTAGTAGAGCTTCGTGACGTCCGACGCCGGACCCGAGATGATGAGTGGAGTGCGCGCCTCGTCGATCAGGATCGAGTCGACCTCGTCGACGATGGCGTAGTGGTGGCCGCGCTGGACCATGTGCTCACGGCGACGCGCCATGTTGTCGCGCAGGTAGTCGAAGCCGAACTCGGTGTTGGTCCCGTAGGTCACGTCAGAGGCGTAGGCCTCGCGCTTCTGGTCGAAGTCGGGCAGGTCCGGCCCGACCCGTCCGACGCTCAGCCCGAGGAAGCGGTGGAGCTCGCCCATCCAGTTGGCGTCGCGCGTCGCCAGGTAGTCGTTCACGGTCACCACGTGCACACCGTTGCCCGCGAGGGCGTTCAGGTACACGGGCAGCGTGGAGACGAGGGTCTTGCCCTCGCCGGTCTTCATCTCGGCGATCCATCCGAAGTGCAAGGCCATGCCGCCCATGAGCTGCACGTCGTAGTGACGCTGGCCGAGCACTCGCGTCGCGCCCTCGCGCACGACGGCGAAGGCCTCGATCAGCATGTCGTCGAGGGTCTCGCCCTCGGCGAGGCGCTCGCGGAACACGTCGGTCTTGGCCCGCAGTTCGGCGTCGGTGAGAGCCGCCATCTCGCCGGCCAGCTCGTTGATCGGTCCGACGAGTTCGGCCAGCTGGCGAACCCGCTTGCCCTCCCCGGCCTTTAGAATCTTGCTGAAAACACTCATGTCTCGATGTACCCTACCGGTCGTCGTACTCACTTCAGTAGGGCTGCGAGTGCTGACCTGGTCTTTGACCCCACACTTGCCTGCAGCGGTGTCCGTGCGAACCGCCGGCAGCACGAGGCTCTCCGGCGATGGAATCGCGCTCTTCACCGGCGCTCGGGGCGATCACTCTGATCGTCCCGAGGCAGGACTTACTTCTAAACCGCGCCATGCTCAGCGTCAATAAGACGCCTTACGTGGGTCGTTTCGCCCGCGGCTGGCATCGACTTGCAACCACAGAACCACTCGCAGCCCTCCAGTGATTCTAGACGTTTCGCCAGGTCAGGCCGCTGGTCGCACGATCAGCACCACGCAGAGCCGCAGCCCCAGCACCAGAGTCGCCAGGGGCGCCAGCAATCGGCGCACTCCCCGGGCGGTCTGCCACTCGAAGCGCATTGCGCTGTGATGGTGCGCGATGAGCATCTCGCGAGAGGCCCGAGCCCGCGAGAGGCCCTCGATGTGGGTCACGACCGCGTCGGCGCACGCCGCCACCCCGTAACCGTGCTCTCGCAGTTGCCAGCAAAGCGCCATGTCCTCGGCGAACATGAAGTAGCGCTCGTCGAATCCCCCGACCGCCTCGAAGGCGTCGCGTCGCACGAGGAAGAAGGCGCCCGAGACCCAGTCGACGGTGCCGTCGGGCCGGGGCGAGCGGTACCTGCGCGTCGCGGGATTGCCGGGCCACAGCGGGGCGAGCAGCGCGTGCAGGCCGGCCAGCCAGAAGTTCGGAAAGACGCGTTGGGACGGATAGACGGTGCCGTCGGGTCGCACGATCTGGGGTCCGGCGATGCCGACCGAGGGATGCTGCTCAAGGAACGCTAGCAGCGCGCCGACCGCGCCCTCGTGCACGACCACGTCAGGGTTCGACACGAGCAGGTAGTGCCGCTTCGGCGCCACCGCCACGCCGCGGTTGACGCCTCGTCCGTAGCCCAGGTTCATGTTGGGCTCGACGAGGAGGATCGGCTGGCCGCTCAGGGCCGGCATCGTCGAGCCGGCCTCGCCGTTCTCCACCACGACGATGTCGGTGACGCCGTTGGCGTGCAGCGAGTCGACGCAGTCGCTGAGGGCCTGGCCCGCGTGGAAGTCGACGATCACCGCGCCGACGTCGCTGGCGACCTCACCCACGCTCGACCCCGAGCTTCGCCCGGTCCGCCACGAGTCGGGCCACGCCGTCGCGCCACTCGGGCAGGGGGCTCCAGCGCGCCGCGAACTTCGCACTCGAGAGGTCGCTGCGCGTCGGACGCGTCGCCAGCGGAGCGGGGTCGAGGTCACTGGTCGCGATCGCGGTGGCGAAGTCGTCGCCGCGCCCGAGCAACCGTCCGACGTACGCCGCGATGTCGAACCAGGAGGTCGTGCCCGTGTTGGCCACGTGCCAGGTCCCCCCGGGGCGCTCTCGCGCCATCGTGGCGAGGGACCTCGCGAGGTCGCTCGCGACGGTGACCGTGCCC
>JADGOJ010000129.1 GCA_017883045.1 Acidimicrobiales bacterium | reverse complement strand
CGGTCTCTTCTGCTCGAACACTTCAACCTCGACGTCGAATTCAGGACGTTGGGCAGCCAGCAGGACCAGAACTTCCTCGCGACGAGCCACGGGTCTCTCGAACCTCTCGGCGTCCTCAAGATCAGCAATCCCGCCTTCAGCCGACTCGAACTCGAACTTCAAGAGGCAGTCGCCGAGCGACTCGCCGAAGACAATCCGGACGTTCGCGTGGCCCGCGTCGCCACTCTCGACGGTCAACGAGTCGAGGGGTGGTTTGACACCACCCAGGGCTGCCTCCATCTGTGTCTGCTCGACTACATAGAAGGCGTCACGTTGACGGGAGGGTGCTACTTGGCACCCTCGGTCATCGAGAGAATGGGCGAACTCGCGGGCCGCGTCAGTCGCAGCCTCGCATCCATGAGCCATCCGGGTGCCGCACGAACCCTGCAGTGGGATCTTCGCCACGCCAGACGCGTCGTCGACGAAATTGGCGCCGCGAACCTAAGCCCCAGAGGCGGTGACACGATTGCCCGGGCCACTGACGAGGCCTGGCAGATCGTTGAGTCCCTGGCCGCGCAGTTGCCTCGCCAGCTTGGCCACTTCGACCTCACCGACGACAATCTCGTCGGCGCGTGCGGCGACTCGCCAACCCCTGATGGCATCATCGACTTCGGCGACGTCACCGATTCCTGGGCGATCGCGGAGCTGGCCGTCACAATCTCCTCCATGCTCCACCACGACGGTGTAGAGCCGCGATCAGTGCTGCCGGCAGTGAAGGCCTTCGATGCGATTCGCCCGCTATCGGATGCGGAAGTCACCGCGCTGTGGCCTCTGGTGGTGCTTCGCGGCGCCACGATCGTCGTCAGCGGCCAACACCAGGCCGTGATCGACGTCAACAATGAGTACGTCGCAGCTTCTCTCGACAGTGACTGGAGGATCTTCGAACAGGCAGCCTCGCTCCCGCTCGACGTGATGACGGGGCTCTTTCGCCACGTGCTGGAACGGCCCGCCGCGCCACTCTGTGACACCAGCGACTATGGACGGATCATGGACCTCGGATCCGAGAAGGTGGTTACGCTCGACGCAGGCACTACCTCCGAGGTGAACGACAACGGCGGCTGGCGTGACGTCAACGCGCTCGAACGCGCGGCCCTCGACTCGCTCGATGCCGGCGCGGCTACCGCAGTGCTGCCGTTCAATTCAATCGTGCTGACCGGCTCTCCGATTCTGAGTCCCACTGAGCCGCGCACGGTCACCACCGAAACAAGCATCTGGTCATCGACCGAGCGCACCGTTCTCGCACCCACCGCAGGCGAAGTGAGGACCCTCGAGGACGCCATCGAGTTTTGGTTCGATGACGTCGTCCTGCGACTTAGCGGTGCGCGTCCCGCCACCACCGAGTCCGAGGTTGGCGAGGGCAGAGCGATCGCCGTGCTTCGCGCTCGCAGCCGGGTGCGCATCCAACTTCGCGCCGCACGGTCCTCAGCGATCCCGAGCTTGGTCTCGGCGGGATACGCCCCGGGCTGGCTCAGCGTCGTCGCAGACCCGGCCCGGTTGCTCGGACTCCCCGAATCGGTCGCTCCGCGTCGGAGCGACCTGCTCGAGCGGCGTGGTCGCGTTCTCGCGCGAGTGCAAGATCACTACTACGAGACGCCACCCCAAATCGAACGAGGATGGAGGGAACATCTGATTGACGTCAGTGGGCGCGTCTATCTCGACATGGTCAACAACGTGACGTCGGTCGGTCACGCCCATCCGCGAATCGCTGCGGCGGCCAGTCGGCAACTGCGCTTGCTCAACACCAACTCTCGGTTCAACTACGAGGCGATCACCACCTTCGCCGAGAAGCTCGTCGCGACGCTTCCGAAGGAACTGGACACGGTGTTCCTGGTCAACTCCGGTTCCGAGGCGACTGATCTGGCGATTCGACTGGCGATGGCCGCGACCGATCGCCGTGACATCGTGGCTATGTGCGAGTCGTACCACGGCTGGACCTACGCCAGTGATGCGGTGTCGACATCGATTGCGGACAATCCGAACGCTCTGGACACCCGACCCGATTGGGTTCACACGGTCGACGCCGCGAACAGCTACCGGGGAAGGTATCGCGGAGAGGACGCACGCCGCTACGCCACCGAAGCCGTGGAACAGATCGAAATGCTCGGGGCCGCCGGAACAGCCGTCGCCGGCTTCATTTCGGAGAGCTTCTTCGGCAACGCGGGGGGCGTGCCGTTCCCTGACGGGTACCTTGCCGCGGTGTACGGCGCCATCCGAGCGGGCGGCGGACTCGCGATCGCTGACGAGGTGCAGGTCGGATACGGCCGCCTGGGGCACTGGTTCTGGGGTTTCGAGCAGCAGGGTGTCACGCCCGACATCGTCACCGTCGCCAAGTCGATTGGCAATGGTCACCCCATCGGTGCGGTCATCACCTCGCAGGCCGTCGCAGAGCGCTTTCGCAGTCAGGGCTACTTCTTCTCCTCGACTGGGGGCAGCCCAGTCTCGTGCGTGATTGCCTCGACGGTGCTCGACATCATTCGTGAGGAGCGACTTCAAGCGAACGCGGCCACCGTTGGCACTCACCTGAAGCAAAGACTCGAAGCGCTCGGCGTCCGCCACGAACTGATAGGTGCGGTGCACGGGTCGGGCCTCTACCTGGGTGTCGAGTTCGTCCAGGACCGCGAAACCCTGGAACCGGCCACGGCTCAGACAGCCGCGATCTGCAGCCGGCTACTCGAATTGGGGGTCATCATGCAGCCGACGGGCGATCACAAGAACGTGCTCAAGATCAAACCGCCGCTCTGTATTGACCAGACGTCGGTCGACTACTTCGCCGAGATGCTGGATCGCGTACTGACCGAGGGATGGTGACCTCGTCGTCCAGTCCCCGACCGTCGCCAACGACGTCGGTGAAGGCGGGCGGTACGTCGCACCGATCCTCGTCGATGTACGAGGGGTCTTGTGCCGATCCAGTAGTCAGCTTCGTTTCCGCCTGATTTCTCCGACACGTTCCATCGGTTCGGCCAGTGGCGGGGAAGGGCGTTGAGGCTGTTCGCAAAGATCCACCGTTGTGATGTCTCAATATCGCTGGGGCGGGACTACTTGGACGACGTGACTCAAACCCAGGCGCGCGGTCTGGAGCGGACTGAAGACACCTGTGAGGAGCAGCAGTCTTGTCATCACGGCTAGCCGTGGCACGAACAGTGGCTGGTCCGTCGTCGAGAAACTGAATCCTGATCTGCAGACAACGCAATATGGTGTGACGTGCGCGAAGTCGATATTCCGGCAATCGGTGGCCCCAAGCCGCCGGAAGTTGGACATGACCAATCTCTTCAGAAAAGCGGTCGGCCACGGCAGAGTGTCCCGATCTTGGATGAAAACCGCGAGGGGGAGACCTAGGTGTTCACGCAACGGTACACGGTTTCCGCGCTGGTGATCGAACTCAGAACTAGTGGCGCGTGGCCAGTCGGAGTCGTCTCGCTGCCATGTTGATCTAGCGCCCCTGCTGCCGCTAGAGAGTTGAAGTTGCTTCGACTGAGTCTCGGATGCAACTCGGACTGAATCTCGGACGCAACTCTGCACCAGCGAGACCCGGCTCAGCAACGTAACTCGGTCTGATCGACGGCCGGGTGGCGAAGATACGTCAATCGACGGATGGCACTCACTAGTGGAGATTCAATACAGTCGCTATAGCAGCGTGTGGAGTCCCGCGATGGCTCGGTGAATGTAGAGAGGAACGCACATGGGGCAGGTCCGCTGGCTGGTCGCCGTCGACATTGGTGGCACCTTCACCGACGCCGTCGCGTTCGGGCCCGACGGTGCGCTCCTGGTTGCCAAAGT
>JADGOJ010000060.1 GCA_017883045.1 Acidimicrobiales bacterium | reverse complement strand
GTAGTACGCGAGCACCAGAGGTGAGCCGCCGAACTCGGTATAGGACGACACCCAGTCCCCGTTGGCCGCACCTTCCAGCGTGGTGTTGACGGTCGGCGAGGCACTGATGAAGACGTCGCCCACTTGGACGCCCCCCTTGATCTGGCTCGCCAGCGCCTTCGATCCGGCCGAGAAGCCACTGACGCTGTAACCAGTGGCCTTGTGGAACGCGGGTCCAATCTTCTGCTGCATCAGTTCGAGCAGCGAGCCGGCGTAGAGCACATTGACGGTCCCCGAGGCCTTGACGGGGCTCGCTGCGCCGGCCGGGGGGATGGTCAGCGCTCCCGCCAAGCTGCCCGCGGCGCCGAGCGCGACGGCCACGCGGGTCGCGGCCAGTGGCCATGGTGCTCTGACTTGACACTTCACCCGCTTGTTCGTCGACGATGGTGGCACGGTTCCAGCCTCAGGTTCGTGTTGCATTTGAGTCTCAGTTCTAGCATTTTGTGCGCGAGAAGCGAGGCTGCAGGCCAATAATGCCTGCAAGTGCAACTGAAGACCTTTCGATGGTACACCGACACTCTGGTCATGACGAAAGACCGCAGTGCCTGAGAAATGAGAAGCACAGGCGCGTCTCCTCACCGATGCGCACGAGACCGTCGTCGGCGAACACGGCGGCTTCTTCAACGGTGTCCGGGCAGAGGTTGGCGAGCTCTCGGTTCTTCGAGTCTCCCCGCACCTGCTCGACCGGCTTGAGATCGTGTCCCTCGGGTGGCAGTCGTTCGGTGACGAGCCAGTGGCGCTGGGTCGCGAAGAACGCCTTCATCACGCGGCTGCGCTGAGAGGTGAGTCCGTCCCAGATGAGCCTGGCCTTGTCGCCACCGATCGGTTCGCGCAACTCGGAGATGAACTCGATGGGCTCCTCGTCGTTGAATGAGCCCGCGCGCACGGAGAACACGAGGGCCGCGTCCGAGCCGTCGGGGGCGAAGGCGATAGCGCTCGCCATCGAGGGCCTTGCGCACGGGTCGCTGAAGGCTCTAGCCGAGACGCGCGTGCAGGATCGACCACGTCCGAGTCGTCGAGTGACTCACGCCGGTCACCTGCTCAATCACCGTCGCGACCGTTGCGCGGTGCGCCTCGCCCGGTCCGAATCACGTGCGTCGTCGAGAATCACTTCGTCGACAGACCGAGTTTCTCCAGGAATGGTCGGGCGACCGCCAGCTGGCCCACTGAGGGGTTCAGGCTCAAGAAGACCTTGAACTCCCGCTTGGCCACGGCCTCGTTGCCCGGCGTCGACGCCGCGACGATCGCGAGGTAGAGCCGCGGCGCGGCTTGGCGCGGGGCCAGGGCGACGGCCTTCTCCAGATTCTTGATGCCCACCTCGACGACGGCCGTGTCATGGCTGGCGCTGCCGGCCGAGAAGTCGAGCCACCCGCTCTCGGTGAGCGCCGCGACGTTCGAGGGGTCGAGCGCGAGCACCTCGCGGTAGGCGCTCAGTGCCGCGACTGGTTTGGCGTCGGCGACGTCGGCCTCGGCCTCGCTGAGCAGCCGCTCGATCTGCTGGCTCTTGGCGAGCGACAGCGAGCCGGTCTCGGAGTTGCCGGCCTGGCGTGGCGTGGTCGCGCCGTAGAGCACGAAGCCGAGCACCACGGCGAAGCAGACGATCGCGAGCACCAGCCAGCGGGCCCGCCGGACCCGGGGACGCCCGGTCGTCTCCGTCGGCGCAGGGACCACGTCGAGCGCCTCGAGGTCGCGGCGCGCCTGGTCGAGGGCTGCCGTCTCACGCTTCGCTATCGTCGCGAACTGCTCGTGCGAGAGTTCGCCGGCGTCGAGTTCTCGCGCGGCGTCGGCGAGGGAGGCCTCGCGAAGCGCGATCTCGTCGCGCAGCTGGCTCGGGTCTCGGCTCATCGGCGCCTCGCGAGGCGCACGCCGGCAACGCCCAGTGCGAGCAACGCGGCCACGGGCACGAGCCAGAGCAGAGCGCCGATCCCCGAGGTCGGCGGGCTCAGCAGGATCGACGTACCGTACCTCGACTCGAGCGAGGTCAGGATCTGGCTATCGGAGTCACCCGAGCGAACGCGCTGGGCGATCTCGTTGCGCACCGCGATGGCGGAGGTGGCGTTGCTCTGGGCGACCGAGATGTCCTCGCAGGCCGGACACTTGACGAGGGTCTCGAGGTGGGCGATCCGACTCTGCGCGGTCGCGGTGCTCGGGGCGGTCGTGAGCACGAGGGCGACGACGGCCACGAAGGCGAGACACCACAGCCGGAATGAACGCAAGGCCCTCACGACGTGACCCTCGCCACGACGGCGGCCAGCTGCTTGGCGGTCGTGGCCCCGAGCAGCATCGCCGCCACCCGCCCGTGTCGATCGATGATGACGGTCGTCGGTGGTGAGGTGACCCCGAAGTGGTTGGCGATCACCCCGCCCGAGTCGACGATCGAGGGGTACAGCGAGCCGTAGTGCCTGGCGAACGCGCTCGCCGAGGACACGTTGTCGTTGAAGACGACCCCCACCACCTTCACGCCGCGAGCGCGGCTCTGCCAGGAGAACGTCGAGAGCTCGGGCGCCTCTTGCACGCACGGCGCGCACCACGAGGCCCAGAAGTTGACGACGACGACGTGGCCGAGCTCGCTGCGCAGAGAGAACGTGCCCCCGCCCAGCTCGGCGCCCGCGACTGCCGGTGCGCGCTGGCCGAGCAGCGGGCTCGGCGCGTTGGTGGCGTCGCTGACCGGGTGGCGCGACGCGAGGAAGACGGAGAACGCGACGAGCACCACGAGCGTCGCGAGCGAGCCGGCCATGACGGTGCGCTTCACGAGCTCACCTCGTCGTTGTGGCGCCGGCGAATGAAGGAGAGGGCCGAGCCGACGCCCATCAGGAGCCCGCCGATCCAGAGCCACTCCAACAGCGGCTCGACGGCGACCCCGAGCACCACCGAGCCGGCCGGCAGGTCGTTGCGGACCTGGGCCCCCGAGGCCGCCCCGTTGCCCCCGACGGCGTCGAAGGTCACGTAGACGTCGCGCGCGAGGTTCGAGTCGATCGCCGGCGTGCCCACGCTCTGGCCGCTGCGTCCGTTGTAGGTCGTGACCGCGGGACGCAGCGCCTGGTGGTTGACCTCGACGCGCAGCTGGGTCGCGGTCTCGAGCGGGTCCTTCAGCGTCGCGAATCCGTGGAACGAGATGTACTGTCCGTCGACGACCGTGCTCTGGCCGGTCGCGAGCGTGACCTCGACGCGCGTCGCGTACGAGGTGGAGGTGACGATCGCCAGCGCCATCACGACGACCCCGAGGTGCACGACCATGCCCCCCGCGCTCGGCCCGCGCAGCGCGCTCCACATCGGCTGGCCCTTGCGTCGCGCCGTGACGAAGGCCCCGCGCAGCGTGCGAAGGGCCGATCCCGCCGCGGCCACGGCGAGGAAGTAGGCGAGCAGCACCATTGGACGATGCACGCCCGCGACCACGAGCGCAGCGACCGCCGCCAGCGCGACCCAAGCACTGGCGCGGAGTCGCGACCACAGCACTCTGACGTCGAGCGTGCGCCACCCCACGAGCGGGGCGAGGGTCATCAGCACGAGCAGCACCACGCTCATCGGCGCCGCGACCGAGGCGAAGTACGGGGTGCCGACGGTCACCTGTCCGCCATTGACCGCCTCGTAGAGCAGCGGGAACACGGTGCCGAGCAGCACCACGACCGCGAAGCCGACGAAGAGGACGTTGTTGGCGACGAAGAGGCCCTCGCGCGACAGCGCCTGGTCGACGCCGACGGGCGAGCGCAGCCGGTCGCCGCGCCACGCGAGCAGGCCAACCCCGAGCACCACGGTCGCCAGGAAGAAGCCGATCAGCAGCGGTCCGAGCGTGCTCGAGGAGAACGAGTGCACGCTCTGCAGGACGCCCGAGCGCGTGAAGAACGTGCCGAGGATCGTCAGGGCGAAGGTCGCGATGGCGAGCGAGAGGTTCCAGACGCGAAAGAGCCCCCGACGATCTTGGACGATGACCGAGTGGATGTAGGCCGTGCCCGTCAGCCACGGCAGCAGCGCCGCGTTCTCGACAGGGTCCCACCCCCAGAAGCCGCCCCAGCCGAGCACCTGGTAGCTCCACCACGCCCCCAGCACTACGCCCACCGAGAGCACGCCCCACGCCAGCACCGTCCATCGGCGTTGCTCGAGGGGCCAGCGGTCGTGGACCCGGCCCGTGATCAGCATGGCGATGGCGAAGGCGAAGGGCACGGTGAAGCCGACGAAGCCCGAGTACAGCAACGGCGGGTGCATCGCGACGAGCGGATTGTCCTGCAGCAGGGCGTTGGGCCCGGCCCCCTGCAGCACCGGGGCGGGGTTGTGCAGGAAGGGTTCGGCGGGCCCGCACATCAGTGCCGTGAAGAAGGCGCTCACCCCGAACAGCACCGCGGTGGCCCAGCCGACGACCGAGTCGTCGCGCTGGGACCGGTAGAAGCGCACGACGGCCACGATCAACGCCGACAGCAGCAGCGCCCACAGCAGTAACGACCCCTCGAGCGCCGACCACATGCCGGTGATCGAGTAGAGCAGCGGGGTGAACGTCGCGTTGTTCTCGGCGACGTAGGCGAGCGAGAAGTTGTGGGTGACGAGCGCGTACTGCATGACCCCGACGGCGCCGACGATGCCGGCCAGGGCCAACAGCGCCCAGCGCAGCGCGTGCGCGGGCCGCGAGGTGCGAAGCGCCACCAACTGCGCGACGAGCCCCCCGAGGGATCCTGCGAGGGCGACGTAGAGCGCGCCGCGACCGAGCCACGTGAGGGTCATCGCACGCTTCCGTTGGGCGCCTTCACCCGGCTCGGGTGCTGAGCGATGTACGAGGCGGTGTGCTTCACCATGATCTGGGTGCCCTCGAAGGTCAGTGACTCCTTCGAAGCGAAGTGCCCCACGACGACCGCCGGGATGTTGTCCTGGAAGAGCTGGGGCGGCGTGCCGCGTTCGACCACGAAGATCTGGTTCGCACCCGACCCGGTGAGCCAGAACGACGCCCCGCTCGAGGTGCGCTCGATCGAGTGGGCCTTCACGACGCCCTCGAGGCGGATCTCGCTCGTGCCGATCGAGTGTCGACTGGCGAGGACCTGGTCGACCGTGTCGAAGTAGTTCAGCGAGTGCAGCAGGCCTTGGCTCAACAGCGCGAGCACCGCCAGCGCGAGCACGCAGAGCACCAGAAACGTCCGGCGGCGGCTCCAGCTCGACGACTTGGGCGGAGCGACCGGGGTGAGGTCGAGCGGCGACTCAGGAGCCACGTCTTCCTCGCCACCAGATCGACAGCGCGTAGAGCGCCAGCCCGCCAAAGGCAAACGAGTACCCCGCGCTCACGTAGCCCATCAGCGCGCGCCCTCCGCGCGACGTCGCACGAGCGCCGCCTCGAGCGACTGCTCGACCCCACGCTCGCGCGTCACCTCGAGGCGGTAGCGCGCGCGGAGCAGCCACGCGTAGGCGAGGCTGAACGCGACGAAACTGAGCAGCAGCGTCCAGGCCATGCTGCCGTGGATCTTCAGGTTGCGCCCCGCGCTGAAGACGGTCGCCCCCTGGTGCAGGGTCCTCCACCACTGCACCGAGAAGTGGATGATGGGCACGTTGATCGCCGCAAGGATCGCGAAGACGGCGCTGCGACGAGCGCGCTGCTCGGCGTCGTCGTTGGCGCGACGAAGCGCGAGGTACCCGAGCGCCAGGACCCCGAGGATCGCCGTCGAGGTGAGCCGTGCGTCCCAGGCCCACCACACGCCCCAGGTGGGCCGGCCCCAGATCGAGCCGGTGATCAGCGTGAGCACGATGAAGAAGAGGCTGACCTCCATGGCGCAGTGCGCGATGCGGTCCATCGTCATCGAGCGGGTGCGCTGCCATAGGTACAAGGCACTGGCGATCGTCGCCGTGCCGAACGAGAGGTAGAGCGCCACCCAGGCGATCGCCGGGTGCACGTAGACGAGGCGCGCGAGGTCGCCCTGGACCTTGTCGGGCGGGGTCACCCACACGCCCAACCAGAGCGTCAGCGCCAGGGTCACGAGCGTCACGGGTCCTAGTAGTCGTTGGGAGAGCTGCTTCATCACGATTCCTCGAGAACACCGTAAAGGAGAATCCCGACGGCCAGGTATCCAGCCAGCGCCACCAGCGAAATGACCCACCACTCCCACAACGCCCCTCCGTAGAGGGCCGCGCTGAATGAGCGTTCGCCGGCGATGAGCAGCGGCGCGAAGGCGGGCAGGCTGAGTACCGGCAACAGGGTCGCCGACCCGTTCGCCCCACTCGAGAGGGCTCCGTACAGCGTCCCCGCGCCGGCGAGGGCGCCGAGCGTCACGACGATGCTCGGCAGCGCGACGAGCGTGCCGTGCAGCGCCGTGTGCAGCACGACGACGCTGCCCGCGAGAAGGACGGCGCTCGTGAGCCACAGCTCGACGGCGAGCGCCAGGGCCTTGCCGAGGAAGACCCCCGCGGGATCGAGTCCGAGCGTCGCGACCGACGCGCGCGTGCCCGGAGTCGACTCGACACCGTGGCTGCGGTTGATCATCAAGAGCACGACGAGCACCACCACGATGTAGAAGAGCCCCGGGGCCGCGCTCGAGTGGCCGGCGCGCTGGGGACCGAGCGCCAGGCCGCAGAGCAGCAGCGCCATCACCCCGAAGGGCACGACCTGCCAGAGCAGCACCCTGCTGCGACGTTCGATGCGCAGATCCTTGCCGGCGACGAGCAGCGCGGTGCGTATCACGAGCCCCCCACGATCCGCCCGCCCGCCATCTCGAGCGTGCGCGGGTGAAGACTCGCGCTTCGAAGCGGGTCGTGGGCGCTCACGACGACGGTCGCTCCCGAGGCGACGACCTCGCCGAGCAGTTCGTCGAAGAAGGTGCGGCCCTCGTCGTCGAGCGAGGCGTAGGGCTCGTCGAGGAGCCACAGTTCCGGGCGGCGCAGCAACAGCCACGCGAGGCCGAGCCGGCGACGCTGGCCGGCCGACAGTTCCTTGGTGGTGGTGTCGGCGCGCGATGCGAGTCCCATCCTGGCGAGCGCCACGCGCAGGTCGTCGAGCGGGCGTTCGAGCGCCTTGGCGGCGAAGGTGAGGTTCTCGCGCACGGTGAGGTCGTCGTAGAACGAGCCTTCGTGCCCGAGCCAGCCGACGCGTCGGCGCAGCTGTCGGCGGTCGCCGCGCACGAGGTCGATGCCGAGTACCGACCCCTCCCCGGCGTTCAAGGCGACCAGCCCGCCGAGCAGTCGCAAGAGACTGGTCTTGCCGGCGCCGTTCGCACCGGTGAGGACCGTCAGCGAGGCGGGCTCGATCTCGACGTCGACGCCGCTCAGCAGCGGAAAGCCGTTGGCGAGTACCACCGCGTCGCGCAGTTCGCCGACGCGGGCTTCGGAGTGCTTCATCGCGGGACTACCGCGCCAGGGCGTCGATGTCCGCGGCCACCATCATCTCGACGAGCGCGTGGAAGTCGACCTCGCACTTCCAGCCCAGCTGCTGGTGGGCCTTGGTGGCGTCGCCGACCAGGAGATCGACCTCGGCCGGGCGGATGAACGCGGGGTCGATGACGACGTAGTCCTCGTAGTCGAGCCCGACCGCCCCGAAGGCGACCTCGCACAGCTCGCGCACCGAGTGCGTCTCGCCGGTCGCGATGACGAAGTCGTCGGGGGTGTCGCGCTGGAGCATGGCCCACATCGCTCGCACGTAGTCCGCGGCGTAGCCCCAGTCGCGCTGGGCGTCGATGTTGCCCAGGCGCAGCTCCGTGGCCAGTCCGGCCTTGATCCTCGCCGCGCCGTGGGTGACCTTGCGCGTGACGAACTCGAGCCCCCGACGTGGCGATTCGTGATTGAACAGGATGCCCGAGGAGGCGTGCAGGCCGTAGCTCTCACGGTAGTTGACCGTGATCCAATGGCCGTAGACCTTCGCCACGCCGTAGGGGCTGCGCGGATAGAACGGCGTGTGCTCGTCCTGGGGGACGGTGCGCACCCGGCCGAACATCTCAGACGAGCTGGCCTGGTAGAAGCGGATCTCGGGGTCGACGACGCGGATCGCGTCGAGCAGGCGCGTGACCCCGAGCGCGGTGACCTCGCCCGTCAGCACGGGCTGGGTCCACGAGGTCTGCACGAAGCTCTGGGCGGCAAGGTTGTAGACCTCGCTCGGTCGAGTGTCGCGCAGGACGTTGATCAGAGAACCCTCGTCTACGAGGTCGCCCGGGACGAGCGCGAGGCGGTCCTGGATGTGGCTGATGCGCTCGATGGAGAGGGTCGAGCTGCGCCGGACGAGGCCGACGACCTCGTAGCCCTCGGCGAGGAGGAGTTCGGCGAGGTACGAGCCGTCCTGACCGGTGATCCCGGTTATCAGAGCACGCTTGGTCACCGAATTTCCTCCAGAAGATGACGCTGACCCGTGGTCGGCGCCGAGGACAATCCTACTACCGGGCCCCAAAGTGACTCGGGGCCACGCCTAGCCTTGAACCGTGGCCGACCTCGCACTCGTGAGTTATCGCTTGGGCGGAACCGACGGCGTCGCCATCGAGTCGGCCAAGTGGATCGGCGCCCTGGAGTCACTCGGGCACACCGTCACCACCGTCGCCGGTGAGGGCGACGCGGACGTCATCATCCCCGGACTCGCGATCGACGCGAGCGATCCACCATCGGACGAACGACTGGACGACGCCTTCGCCGGCGCCGACCTCGTCATCGTCGAGAACCTCGCCTCCCTGCCGCTCAACGTCGCGGCACGCGACGTCGTGTACCGGGTGATCGACGGACGGCGCGCACTCTTCCACCACCACGACCTGGCGTGGCAGCGCGGCCACCTGGCTCATCTCGAAGGGCCGCGGACCCAGGCGAACTGGATCCACGTCACCATCAACGAACTATCTTGTCGCGAACTGCGCGATCGTGGCGTCGACGCGGTGACGATCATGAACACCTTCGACTGCGATCCACCGACCGGACGTCGCGAAGCGACTCGTCACGCGCTCGACGTCGGCGCTGCGTCCCTGGTGCTGCTCCCCTCGAGGGCGTTGGCGCGCAAGAACGTGCCAGGGGCCATTGCGCTCTGCGCGTCGCTCGGCGCCGTACTCTGGATCCTCGGCCCGGCCGAGGACGGCTACGGCCCGACCCTCGAGCGCCTGATCGACGCCGCGCGCGCCGACGTGCGCCGGGGCCTCCCCGAAGGCCTCAGCGTGCACGACGCCTACGCGGCGAGCGACCTCGTGGTGATGCCCTCGACCTGGGAGGGCTTCGGCAACGCGGTCATCGAATCGGTCACCCACCGCCGGCCCCTCGCCCTCTATCCCTACCCCGTCGCGCGAGAGATCATGTCGTACGGGTTTCGCTTCTTCGAGCTCGACGACGTCGCGCGGATCGCGCGATTCCTCGTGCACCCCGACGCGGAGATGCTCGCGCACAACGTCGCGCTGGCCCGCGAGCACTTCAACGTCGAGTCGCTGCCCGCGCGTCTGGACAGCGTGTTGTCGTCGGTCGGCGTCAGGTAGGCCGAAGTAGTCTGTCTGACAATGGTGATCAACGACGACCGACCGCGGCACGCCGAGCGTCGCGAACAGCTGCTGTTGGTGGCGCGGACGATCTTCGCCGAGCGGGGCTTCCAGTCCACCACCATGGACGACATCGCCAAGGAGGCCGGCTTCACCAAGCCGATCCTCTACCAGTACTTCGAGTCCAAGACCGACCTCTACCGTGAGATCGTCGCCCAGACCGCCGAGAAGCTGCTCGCGAGCCTGCAAGAGGCCGTCGCGAGTGTCGAGTCGCCCAGGGCCAAGATCGAAGTGGCCTTTCGCGTCTACTTCGAGATGGTGGTGAGCGAGACCGACGCCTTCCGGATCCTCTTCATCCACTCGCACGAAGGCGACACCGGACACGAGTTGCGGGCCCTCGAGCTCGGGCTCATCTCGTTCCTCGAACCACTCATCAACGTGCCCATCAGCGACGAGCACCGGCGCCAGCTCGCCGCGGGCGTCGTGGGCATCGCCGAAGGCGCGGCCATCGTCTGGCTCGAGCAGCAGGCGCTGAAGGGCTGGCCGCCACCGGCCGAGGGTGCCGCCGAGCGGCTGGCTGCGCGCAGCGCCACGCTCGCGTGGGGCGGACTACGCACGGTCCACCAGGACTAGCCGCGGGCTCGGCCGGCCACCAGCAGCGCGAACACCTGGGCCAGCTCCCATAGTTGCTGGGCGCAGGCGTCGTAGGCGGCCTGGTCCCCGCCGGCCGGATCGACCACGTCGAACTCGGGTGAGGGATCCATCGAGGCAACACTCGCGAGCTGGGTCTCGAGCGGTCCCTCGAGCGGGGCGTGACGGACGAACTGGTGCAGCTGCACGGCCCTGGCACCGTGGGCGGGGAAGTTGACGCGGACGTAGTTCACGTGGCCGGCCTCGCTCGCCAGGATCACGTCGGCCCACGACACGTCGAGCTCGTCGAGCTGATGGCTCCGATGCGCGCTGAAGTGGTGCTCCGTCAGTTCGTCGATGCCGAGCAGCGCGTCACGCGTGCGCGAGCTCATGGCCGAGCCCTCGACCACGTGGGTGCCCGCGGTGCGGATGTTCCAGGGCTCTCCGTTCGCCTCCGCCAGCGAAGTGAGCATGTAGCCGAGCATGACCGAACGCGCGACGTTGCCGGTGCAGAGCGTGACGATGTTCAACGAATGTGCACTCCGGAGATGGCGCGTGAGATGATCAGGCGCTGGATCTCGCTCGTGCCCTCGAAGATCGTGTAGATCTTCGAGTCGCGGTGCCAGCGCTCGACAGGGTGCTCACGGATGTAGCCGTACCCGCCCATGATCTGGATCGCCTCCTCGGTGACCCGCACGGCCGTCTCGCCGGCGTAGAGCTTGGACATCGAGCCCTCGCCGTTCAAGAAGGGCTTGCGCTGGGCGGCCATCCAGGCTGCGCGCCACACGAGCAGGCGAGCGGCGTCGATCTGGGTCTTCATGTCGGCGAGCTTGAAAGCGATCGCCTGGTTCTCGATGATCGCCTTGCCGAACTGCTTGCGCTCCTTGGCGTAGTCGAGCGAGTACTCGAAGGCCGCGCGCGCGATGCCGAGCGCCTGAGCGCCGACGGCCGGTCGCGACGCCTCGAAGGTCGCCATGGCGGCCTGGCTCTTGGACTTCTTGCCTTCGCGCACCCGGGCCAACTTCTCGTCGAGCTTCTCCTTGCCGCCGAGCAGGCACTTGCCCGGGATCCGGCAGTCCTCCAAGACGACCTCGGCGGTGTGGCTCGCGCGGATGCCCATCTTCTGGAACTTCTGGCCCATGCGGATGCCCTTGGTGCCCTCGGGCACGACGAAGGACGCCTGGCCGCGGCTGCCGAGCTCGGGGTCGACCGAGGCGACGATCACGTGCAGGTTCGCGATGCCGCCGTTCGAAATCCAGGTCTTGGTCCCGTTGAGGACCCACTCGTCGGTGGCCTCGTCGTAGACCGCGCGCGTGCGTAGCGACGATACGTCACTGCCGGCATCGGGTTCGGAGACCCCGAAGGCCGCGATCTTGATGTCGTCGGGCGTGCCGAAGCACTGGGGGATCCATTCCATCTGCTGCTCGGGAGTGCCGTTGGACATGATGCCCGCGACGGCGAGGGTGGAACCGACGATCGCCATGCAGATGCCCGCGTCGCCCCAGGCGAGTTCTTCGAGCGAGATCATCATCGACAGCCCGCTCCGGTCGGTCATGGCGTTGGCGAAGAAGTCGAGGCTGTAGATGCCGATGTTGGCCGCCTCTTGGATGATCGGCCAGGGCGTCTCCTCGCGCTCGTCCCACTCGTGGGCCGCGGGACGGATGACGTTCTGGGCGAAGCCGTGGACCCACTCTTGGAGGGTCTTCTGGTCGTCGTTCAACTCCATCGAGAAATCTGCCATGGTCATCCTTGCGGTCGGGTCGTGCGGTTACTCGCGAGTAACCAGATTCAACTTTAGAGCGAACTGGCGCAGAAGCAAAACGACCGCCGCCCGAAGGCGGCGGTCGTCTACCACTAGATGATTTGGTTAGTTCAGGATGACGCGCTTGGCAAGCGGGCCACGATCTCCCGGCTCGATGTCAAACTCCACGGTCTGACCTTCAACGAGGGTCTTGCGACCTTCACCTTGAATCTCCGAGTAGTGCACAAAGACGTCGGGCTGGCCATCGACAGCGATGAAACCCCAACCCTTTTCGTCATTGAACCACTTAACGGTTCCTACAGCCACTGTGGGCCTCCTTGTTTCTTTGGGGCCGGATACTCGCCGGTCCCGGAGGGAACCACAACGGCAACCTCAACCACGAATCCTACTGGCTGACCGTCCTGTCGCCAAATATTTCTAGGGGCGCCGGATCAGGGTCCCGTCGGCGGAGTCCTCGACCACCCAGCCCAGCGCCACCAGTTCGTCGCGCAGGCGGTCGGCTTCGGCCCAGTCCTTGACCGACCGCGCGGCGTCTCTGCGGCTTACCAGGTCGGCACTAGCCGGGTCGACGTCGTCGGCACCGGCGTCGAGCGCGAGCCCCATCGCCGCGAACAGGAGGTTCACCGCGGTGGCGAGAGTCCGGGCCTCCGTCTCGTCGCCGCGGTCCGCGGCGGCATTCGCGGCGCCGAGCGCCTCGAAGAGTTGGGCCACCGCCAGCGGCGTGTCGAGGTCGTCGTCGAGCTTCGTCGCGACCCGGTCGTAGAGATCGAGGGCCTCGCCCTCCCACGCGTAGTGCGAACCCTCCTCGAGCATGTCGCCGGCGAGCGACGGCAGGTCGAAGCGTCGCGCGAGGCTGTCGAGGCGCTCGAGGGCGCGCTCCGCGTCGGCGATCGTCGCCGGCGTCACCTCGATCGGCGAGCGGTAGTGCGAACGAAGGACGAGCAGGCGGTAGGCCCGGGCGTCGGTCTTCTCGAGCAGGTCGGTGAGCGAGGTGAAGTTGCCAAGCGACTTGCTCATCTTCTCGTTGCCCACCATCACCCAGCCGTGGTGGGCCCAGTGCCGCGCGAAGGGCCGCCCGGCTGCGACCGCCTGGGCGCGCTCGTTCTCGTGGTGGGGGAACTTCAGGTCGAACCCCCCGCAGTGCAGGTCGAAGTCGTCGCCGAGCAGCCCGAGCGACATCACCACGCACTCGGTGTGCCAACCGGGGCGACCGGCGCCAAACGGGGCGGGCCAGCTCGGCTCGTCGGGCTTGGCGTTCTTCCAGAGTGCGAAGTCGAGTGGTGAGCGCTTCTCGTCGTTCGCCTCGACGCGCGCGCCCGCGCGCAGGCTCTCGAGCGGCTGGCCGGCGAGCAGGCCGTAGTCGGGCACGCGCGACACGTCGAAGTAGATACCGTCGCTCGTCGGGTAGGCCACGCCACTGTCGAGGAACGAGGCGATCAGATCGACCATCTGCGCCACGTACTGCGTGGCGTGGGGGATGTCGTCGGGCATGGCCGCGCCGATGGCGGTCATCGCGCTCCACCATTCGTCCTCGAACTCCCTCGCCACCGCCGCCTCGGTCGTGTTGTCACGGGTCGCCCGATTGATGATGTTGTCGTCGATGTCGGTGATGTTGGAGACGAATCGCACGTCGTAGCCCCGGAAGGTGAACCAGCGCCGGGCCACGTCCCAGACCAGTGTCTGGCGGCCGTGTCCGATGTGGGGCAGGTCGTAGACGGTCGGGCCGCAGACGTACATCGAGATCCGTCCGGGGTCGCGCAGTCGCAGGTCGCGGACCTCACCGTGGACCGAATCGAAGAGGCGAAGCACTGTTCTAAACTACGCCAACCATGACAGATGCCCTGACCCCCTCGCCCCGCGAGGTGCCCGACAAGCCCACGATCGACGGGCTCGAGGCCACCTGGCTGGCCCGCTGGGACGACGAGGCCATCTACCGCTTCGAGCGGGCCGGCACCAGGGAGAACGTCTTCTCGATCGACACGCCGCCGCCCACGGTGTCGGGATCGCTCCACATCGGCCACGTCTTCAGCTACACCCACGCCGACGTGATCGCCCGATTCCAGCGCATGATCGGCAAGGACGTCTTCTACCCGATGGGCTGGGACGACAACGGGCTGGCGACCGAGCGCCGCGTCGAGAACTACTACGGGGTGCGCTGCGACCCGTCGCTCCCCTACGACCCCGCCTTCGAGCCGCCGGACACGCCCGGCGAGAAGAAGATCTTCATCTCACGCAAGAACTTCGTCGAGCTCTGCCACTTCCTCACGGCCACCGACGAGGAGGTCTTCAAGAACCTGTGGCGCCACCTCGGCATCAGCATCGACTGGAGCCTCGA